>JBCCEW010000008.1 GCA_039030075.1 Myxococcota bacterium
ACGGCCACCACCTTGCCCTCCGAGGGCTTCTCCTTCGCCGTGTCGGGAATGATGATCCCGCCCTTCGTCGTCTCTTCCTCGTCGATCCGCTTGACGAGAATCCGGTCCTGCAACGGACGGATCTTCATGGGATTGCTCCTTTTGTTGTGGTCAGTGATGGGATCCCAGCCGCTCCGGCGGTCTGGGCAAATCGTTCGAACGAGCGCCGGCGCGAGGCGGCGTTGGGGGCGTTCGGGAGGCTCCTGCGCGGCAAGCTGGGCACGCGTTGCGTCCGCGCAAGCGAGGCAGCCAGGGGCTGCAAGCTTCTTGGCACTCGCACCGCGCGAGTGCCAAAAACGGAGCCGCAATGTAGCCCTGGCCCATTCCCCCGCAACCAAACCAGGTTCCGGCCGGCCGCGGGTCCCGGCTATGCCCCGGGGGCGTCCACCCGACGGGCCGCCGGGCCGATGGGTCAGACTCCTGGAGAGACCCGAATCCCGGGGAGGCCCCGATGCCGCGCAGCCCGTCCCGCTCCCGCACCCAGCCGCCGCGCCGCTCGCGGCGCCGCGTGGGGGCGCTCGCCGAGGCCATCGCAGCGGTCCAGGGGGAGCTGGCCGCGATCTACCGCCTCGAACTCCCGATGCGGGCGGAGCGTTTCCTGGTCTCGGCTGCGGAGGCGCAGCGGCACCTCGCGGCCTCGGGTGCGTCGACGGGGCCCCGCACGGGCGTCGTGGCGGTCGAAGACAGGGAGGCGCTGTGGCTCGGTCTCTACTTCGCCCCGGAAGACCGGTCGGACCCGGCCGCGATCCTGGAAGAGACGAGCCATTGGATGGCCCTGGTGTGGCACGCAGCCCAGGACCGTCGGGTCCGACCCCTCGAGCTCGAGTTCCAGGCCGAGGTCGATCGGTACGCAGTGGCCCGGAGCCGGGGGCGCGCCGCGCTCTCGCACTTCGGGGCGGCCCGCTGGCGTCCCGACCTGGCCCCGGAAGAGCTCGATCGCTACCGCACCGCGCATCACGCGGCGGCGCGCTACTGCGAGCAGCTCGAGCGCCGTTTTCCCCGGCGCGCGGATCTGCCAGGCTGGCTCGCCGAGCTGCGCCGCTTCTACCGCGCAGGGCCCGAGCGGCTCCGCGCCTGAACGAAGCACACGCAACCCCTCGCTTCGCTTGACTTTCGCTTCGGTTTCGCCGAACCTCCGCCCCATGGCGCTGACCCGTCGACAGAAAGAGGTGTACGACTTCATCCGGGGCTTCGTGGCCGATCACGGCTACTCCCCCAGTCTCGAGGAGATCGGAGCCGCCTTCGGGCTCTCCTCGGTCGCCACGGTGCACAAGCACGTGCAGCACCTGGTGGAGAAGGGGTACCTGAAAAAGGCCTGGAACCGCTCCCGTTCCGTCGAGCCCGTGGCCGACGAGGGGCCCGCGCGGACGATCGCGCTGCCACTGCTCGGCACCGTCGCCGCCGGCCTGCCGATCGAGGCCGTCGAGGTCGAGGAGCGCTTCGACGTCCCGGCCGACCTGGTGCCCTCGGGCCGGCCCTGCTTCGCGCTGCGCGTGCGGGGCGATTCGATGATCGACGACCAGATCCTCGACGGCGACGTCGTGGTGGTCGAGTCCCGGCCCGAGGCGAGGGACGGAGAGACCGTCGTCGCGCTGGTCCGGGGTCAGGACGCCACCCTGAAGCGCCTGTACCGGCGGGGGCGCGAGGTGCGCCTGCAGCCGGCGAACCCGACGATGGGGCCGATCGATCTCCCCGCCGAGGATGTCGAGGTCCGTGGGGTCGTGCGCGGTCTGGTCCGCCGCTACTGAGCCCCGGATCCCTCGGTTTCGGGCCCTGGCGGGCCCTGGCGGGCGCGCTGGGCGTCGGCAGGCGATCGGTTAGCCTGATCGAAACCCCCGCCCCGAGCCTCCCTTGACCGACGTTCGACTCACCCGCGCCATCGAGTTCTCCACGTCCCTGCGCTACGCGCTGCCGGGGCTGTCCGAGGCCGAGAACCAGGCCCGCTTCGGCCCGAAGGCGCGCCAGCACGGGCACAACTACCGGCTCGAGGTGACCCTCGCCGGTGAGCCCGATGCCGTCACCGGCATGGTGATCGATCTCAAGGACCTCCAGGACGTGCTCGACCGCGAGGTGATGGCGCGCTTCGACCACAGGGATCTCAACCTCGATACCGACTTCTTCGAGAAGGCCCCGCCGACCCCCGAGCACCTGGCCCAGGTGATCGTCGAGCTCTTGCGCGAGGCGCTGCCCGAGGGGCTGCTCCATCGGGTCCGGCTCTACGAGAACGCGGACACCTTCGTCGAGATCCAGGTCGGAGTGGCGCCGGCCGGAGCCGCAGGATGATCTCGCTCACCCGCCGCTACCGCTTTCCCGCGGCCCACGTGCTGCGCCACGCGAGCTTCAGCGACGCCGAGAATCGCGCCGTCTACGGGAAGTGCGCGAACCCGTCCGGGCATGGGCACAACTACGGACTCGAGGTCACCGTGGCCGGCGAGATCGACTTCGCGACCGGGCAGGTCTTCTCGCGGGAGACCCTCGATCGGCTGGTCACCGAGAAGGTGCTCGATCGCTTCGGCCACGCGATGTTGAACCAGGATCCTGCGTTCGCCGACCGCGTGCCGACGGCCGAGAACATCGCTCTCGTGGTCGAGGAGGAGCTGGCGGATCCGATCGCCGCCGAAGGCGCGGCCCGCCTGGTGCGCGTTCGTCTCGAGGAGACGCGCAAGAACAGCTTCGAAACAGGAGAACTCCGGTGAACGACGAACACGACCCGATCCAACCCCTGATCTCCACGATGCTCAAAGAGCTCGGCGAGGATCCGGGCCGAGACGGTCTCGAGCGCACGCCGCTCCGCGTCGCGAAGTCGATGCGCTTCCTGACCTCGGGCTACTCGCAGAACCCGACGGAGATCCTCAACAACGCGCTCTTCGATGTCTCCTATGACGAGATGGTGATCGTGAAGGACATCGAGTTCTACAGCCTCTGCGAGCACCACCTGCTGCCCTTCTTCGGGCGGGCGCACGTGGCCTACGTCCCGAACGGTCGGGTCGTCGGGCTGTCGAAGATCCCGCGTCTGGTGGAGATGTTCGCGCGCCGGCTTCAGGTGCAGGAACGCATGACCACCGAGGTCGCCACGATCCTCGAGGACGTCCTCGCGCCGAAGGGCGTGGCCGTTGTCACCGAGGCGATCCATCTCTGCATGATGATGCGGGGCGTGTCCCAGCAGAACTCTTCGACGGTCACCAGCTCGATGCGCGGTGAGTTCGAGGCCGACGAGAAGACCCGCGCCGAGTTCATGCAGCTGATCCGCACGCCCAAAGCGTCCTTCGCCTAACCCACCTCACACGTCGTCGGTCGTGAACGGGCGGCGTGCCGCGCGAGTACCACGGGGGGCGCGCCGCGGGCGGGTTTCCGCAGCGAAACTCAGCGCAGCCCGAGAGCACGCAGCTCGGCGCCTCCGCGTTTCCCCTGCCTCGTGGGCGGCGACGCGAACCCGCACGCAGCGAGCCATTTCGCGGAGGAAAGCCCGCCAGCGGCGAGCCTGCTCCGACGTTCTGCTACCGCTGCAGCGCCGCCAGATTCACGACCAGCTCCCCCGCATCCATGAGGCGACTGCGTCGCGCTTCGAGCCAGGCCGACGTGCGGTTGTTGCGCTTCGCCTCGAGCATCTGCTCGCGTCGCTCCGGCAGCAGCCGATCCACGGAGACGGCGTCGGCGTCGCGCTGCTCGAGCTGCTGCACCAGCACCAGCGCGTTCTCGACCTCGAAGATCTGGGACGAACTCTCGCCGGGCTCGAGGGCAAAGGCCGCCGCCAGGAGCTCGGGCGCCGGGCCGAGGCCGGGCACGAAGCCCGCGCCGCGCCGCTGAAGCCAACCGCTGCGATCGAGGTCCAGCTCGACC
The DNA here is from genome assembly GCA_039030075.1 of Myxococcota bacterium. Taxonomy (NCBI): domain Bacteria; kingdom Pseudomonadati; phylum Myxococcota; species Myxococcota bacterium. The sequence goes on from JBCCEW010000008.1 coordinate 3,880, forward strand.
GCACGGGCCGCGTCTTCGAGGGACGCGCCGCCGCGGACCGCCTCGGCGAGGGACTCGGCCTCGGTGCGCAGGCTCTTCCGGGCCTCGTCGCGCCGCAGCAGCTCGCGAGCGAGCTCCTGCCCGACATCGTCCAGTGGTACCGAGCGCTCTTCCTGCCGCTCTTCGAGGCGGATCAGGTGAATTCCGAAGTTGCTGCGGGCGATGGCGACGCCGCCGGGCTCTAGCCCGAAGGCCGCGTTCTCGAACTCGGGCACCATCTGGCCGCGGGCAAAGAACCCCAGGTCGCCGCCGTTCGACGCGGATCCCGGGTCCTGGGACAGCTCGCCGGCCACGGTGGCGAAATCCTCGCCGGCCTCGATGCGGGACTTCGCCGCCTCGATCGTCCCCTGGGCGGCCGCCACGTCGGTCTCGGGGGCATCCTGGGCCACTGTGCGCAGGATGTGGCGGGCCCGGACCCGCTCGGGCCGGTCGTACTCGTCTCCCCGCTCGGCGTAGAGGGCGGCGATCTCGTCACCGCGCTCGACCACGACCTGGGAGAGGGTCTCGTCGGCGACCTCCGGGAGCTCACCGCCTTCGGCGCTGTCGAAGGAGACCGTCGCGATGCGGACCTCCTCGAGCTCGCGCTCCAGGGCGTCGCGCGCTTCGCCTTCCGAGACTTCGGCCTGGCCCGTCAGCAGCCGCAGCATCTTCAGAGAGAGCAGGGCGAGCCGGCGGTCCTCGAGAAAGGCCCGCTGGCTGCCGAACTGGTACTCGGCGTAGTCCTCGAAACGGTCGCGATCGAAGCGCCCGCCCTCGTCGCGGAAGCCCGGGTCGGCCAGTACCAGGCGCTCCACCTCCCGCTTGGAGACGGTCAGACCCATCTCCTCCGCAGCGATCGCCAGGAGCGCCGTCTCCACCAGCTCCCGGGCGGCCAAGGAGTCCAGGGTGTCGCTCATCGCGCGTGCGTCGAACTGGCCGCCGAGCTGCTCCTCGAAGAGGGCCTGGCGTCGCGCTCGGACGCGCTCGAACTCGTTCAAGCCGAATCGGTAATCGCCCACCTTGACGATCTCGGTGCCGGTCCCCGAGAGGTTCAGCGGCCCCTGCAGGCCCAGGAACACCGCGAACACGCCGCCCACGAAGATCACGACCAGGAGGGCCAGCCAGCGGCGTTGGAACATTTGAATCATGGATTTCCCTGCGTCGGCGGTGGTGGTTCGAGCCCGCTCCGGATCCTGCCCCGACCCCGAGCCGAAGCCCGCGCATCGAAGTAGAGACGGTGCTCAGCTCGGCGTGGTTGCCGGTCGATGAGCACCCCGGAGGCGCGGCCGGATCCTACGAAGCGGGGCGATTCCGGGCAAGCAGAACGGTCGCCTCGGGCGCTTCTTGCTTGAAGCCCCGCGGGTCGGCTGATAGCATCGGGACGTGCGCGTGGGGTGGGTAAACGGCGTTCAAAACCGCCTACTTAGACGCGTGCTCCCGGGCAGGGCGAAGTCCCTGCAACCCCCCGTCGCGCTGCTGCAACGGACCAATTGAGGAGTGACAGGAGAGACGATGATCCTCGATCCCATTCTCGGTTGGTTCTCCAGTGATCTCGCCATCGACCTCGGCACCGCCAACACCGTGGTGTACGCGAAGGGCCAGGGCATCGTCGTGTCCGAGCCTTCGGTCGTGGCGGTGGCACGCGATGGACGCGGCATCGACAAGGTGCGCGCGGTCGGCAAGGCGGCGAAGGAGATGCTGGGTCGCACGCCCGGCAACATCGTCGCGATCCGCCCGATGAAGGACGGCGTGATCGCCGACTTCGAAATCACCGAAGCCATGCTTCGCTACTTCATCCGGCGCGTGCACGATCGCAAGCGCATGGTGCGACCGCGCATCGTGATCGCCGTACCGTCGGGGATTACCTCCGTCGAGAAACGCGCGGTGCGCGAGTCGGCGATGTCGGCGGGCGCGCGCGAGGTCTACTTGATCGACGAGCCGATGGCCGCCGCGATCGGCGCCGGTCTGCCGGTGACCGAACCGTCGGGCAACATGATCATCGACATCGGAGGTGGCACCACCGAGGTCGCGGTGATCTCGCTCTCGGGAATCGTCTACTCGAACTCGGCGCGCGTCGGCGGCGACAAGATGGACGAAGCGATCATCAACTACGTCAAGCGCAAGTACAACTTGCTGGTGGGCGAGCGCACGGCCGAGCTGATCAAGATCAACATCGGCTCCGCATGTCTCACCGATGACAACGCATCGATGGAGGTGAAGGGGCGCGACCTCGTGGCCGGCGTTCCGAAGATCCTCGAAATCAAATCCGAAGAGGTCCGCGAGGCTCTCTCGGAACCCGTCAACGCGGTCGTCGAGGCCGCGAAGATCGCTCTCGAGCGGACCCCCCCGGAGCTGGCTGCGGACATCGTCGACAAGGGCATCGTCCTCGTCGGCGGCGGCTCGCAGCTGCGCAATCTCGACGTTCTACTCCGGGAGGCAACGGGCCTCCCTGTCATGCTGGCAGAGGATCCCCTCACCGCTGTCGCCATCGGGACCGGGCGAACGCTGGACGAACTCCCGCTGCTCAGGGAAGTCGCGCATCGTTCCTGACGCCGGTCCGGCGCAGGTGTCATGATCGAGATCCGTAGTCGCGTGTGGCTGGCTGGCCTGGTGGCCGTGCTGGTCGGAGTCGCGCTGATCAACATGGTGGTCGACCGGCGGTCCCTGGCGGACGGCGGGCGCGAGTACTCGTGGTGGAGCGGACTCGTCCTGGACGTGGCGGTGCCCGTCCAGAAGATGGTCGCGCTGCCCTTCGAGTTCACCCGGAACACCTGGCAGGAGTACCTCTCCCTGGTCGAAGTCGGCAGGGAAAACGAGGACTTACGGACGCGTCTGGCCGCTGCCGAGGAAGAGAACCTGCAGCTGCGCGAGGCCCTGGTGGCCGGCGGGCGGCTCCAGCGGATCGCCGAGATGCGGGACGAGTTCGAGGTCCCGATGCTCCCCACCGAGCTCGTGGGGCTGGATGCCTCGAGCTGGTTCCGCTCGGCGCTCCTCGACCGGGGTCGCAGTGACGGGATCCTCTCGGGGATGCCCCTGATCTCCGAGGACGGCCTGGTCGGTCTCGTGACCGCCACCTCGAACCACGCAGCCAAGGGCATGCTGCTCCTCGACCGCCAGAGCGCGGTCGACGCCGTCGTCCAGCGCTCCCGAGCCCGCGGGGTCGTGCGCGGGGCCGGTGACGAGCTGGTCTTCGAGTTCGTGGGCCGCGAGTCGGACGTCGCGGCCGGGGACGTGCTGATCACCTCGGGCCTGGGCGGTGTCTATCCCAAGGGGCTGCGGATCGGAACCATCACCGAGGTCGACGCGGCGGGCGCCCAGCTCTTGCGCGAAGCGCGGGTCGGTTCGGCCGTCGACTTCGGTCGACTCGAGCAGGTGTTCGTGATGCTGCGCCGCGGTCCGACCATGGACCTCCTCTACGTCACCCGGGGTGGTGATCTCGCCGAACCGGGACTCGAGGACGATTCGTGAAACGCGGAGCGGCCCTGGCCGTTCTCGTCTTCCTGCTTCCCGTGCTCCAGACCGGCCTGGCGCTCTTCGTGCCCGACGCCCTGCGACCCGACTTGAGCCTGCTCACGGTGCTGGGGCTGGCCCTGTGCTGGCGCAACACCGCGACCGGTCTGGTGATGACGGCCGCGGTCGGTTTCACCGTCGATCTCTTCTCGGGCGGACTGCTGGGGCAGCACGCACTGCTCTACCTGGTCGCGTTCCTGGCGGCGCGCACCCTCTCGCTCCACGTGAATCTGGTCGGAGCGATCCCGCAGATGTGCTTCGCCGCCGGGCTGACCGTCGTCACCATGCTCGGCCTGATCGGTCTGACCTCGTTCTTCACGGCGGGGTCGGCGGGATCCTGGCAACTCGATGCACTCGGCCTGCACGCCCTGGTCAACGCGTTCGCGGCGCCCTTCGTGACCGCGATCGTGGGTGTCATGACGGCTTGGATCGGCGGTGAGGAAGGCGCGCGCCGCACGCTCCGGCTCGAGCCGCGGGGGTGGGCGGCGTGATCGGTGGCGACGGTCGACTCGGGAGCGGCGGGGACGTCGAGATCGGGCGTCGCATCCCGCTCATCGCGACGTTCATGATCCTGGTCTTCGGCGTCTTCTTCGCCCGCCTCTTTCAGCTCCAGGTGATCCAGACCGACGATCTGCGTTTGCGGTCGGAACGCAACTCGGTCCGTACGCTGCGCCTCGAAGCGCCGCGCGGCGACATCCTGGACCGCGACGGTCGTGTCCTCGCAACCACGCGCCCCGCATTCGGCGTGCAGGTGATTCCGCACGACGTACACGAGCCCGACGTCGTGTATCCCGTGATCGCACGTCTCCTCGATCGCACCGAATCCGAAGTGCGCGACGTCGTCGGTCAGCCGCGTGGGCGCAAGCGCTTCCAACCCGTTCGGCTTGCCGGTGATCTCTCCTACGACGAGCTCGCGCGGGTCGAGTCGCATCTCTATGCGCTGTCGGGCGTCGTGACCGATCTGCGGCCGCGGCGCGACTACGTCGGGCAGCATCTGGCCGCTCACCTGATGGGCTACATCGGCGAGATCCAAGGCTCCCAGCTCGCCACCCGCGACTTCGCCGACTACCGCCAGGGCGAAGTGATCGGGCAGTCGGGCGTCGAGCGCACCCAGCAGGCGGCGCTCCGCGGTCGTGCCGGGGGCCGCAATCAGATCGTCGACGTCGCCGGGCGCGTGGTCGGGATCATCGATGAGATCGAGCCGGTGCCGGGCGGCAGTGTCCAGCTCACCCTCGACCTCGACCTGCAACAGGCGGCCGAGGCCGCGTTCCTGCCCGACGTCCTGGGCGAGCCCGACAAGATCGGAGCGGTCGTCGCTATGGACGTCCACAGCGGTGACGTGCTCGCGATGGTGTCGAAGCCGTCCTTCGACCCGAACGCGTTCGCCGGCGGCATCGACGCCGAGAGCTGGAAGCACCTGACGACGGACCGCTGGAAGCCGCTCCAGAACCGGGCGATCTCCGGCCAGTACCCGCCGGGCTCCACCTACAAGGCGTTCGTGGTGGCGGCCGGTCTCGAAGAAGGCCTGATCGAGCCGAAGCGGAAGGTGTTCTGTCCGGGCTCCTTCCGGATGCACGGTCGCACCTACCGCTGCTGGAAGCGGGCCGGACACGGTTGGGTCGACATGCGCGACGCTCTCGCGAAGTCGTGCGACGTCTACTTCTACAACCTGGGCGTCGAACTCGGCGTGGATCGTCTGGCCTTCTTCGCGCGGGGCTTCAATCTCGGCCGCAAGACGGGGATGCGCTTGCCTCAGGAGATGCCGGGCCTCGTCCCCACGAGCGCCTGGAAGGAGCGGCGCTTCAAGGAGCGCTGGGTGCCGGGTGAGACCGTCTCGACGTCCATCGGGCAGGGCTTCAACCTGACGACGCCGCTCCAGGTGGCCGTCTCCTACGCGGCCATCGCCAACGGCGGGAAGCTGGTGCGCCCGCGCTTGATCCTGCGCGTCGCCGACAGCGACGGACGCCTCGTGGATGGTCCGTCGCCCGAAGCGACGGGCACGGTCCCGGTCGCGCCCGAATACCTGGCGCTCGTCCGCGACGCGCTGACCGCGGTGGTCGAAGAGCCGGGCGGCACGGGCGGGCGCGCGCGCGTGGCCGGCGTAAAGGTGGCTGGGAAGACCGGGACTTCACAGGTGGTCGGCCTGAAGCACACCGAGGGGCTCGAAGAGGACGAGATCGCCTTCGAGCTCCGCGACCACGCCTGGTTCGTGGGCTTTGCGCCCGCCGACGCCCCGGAGATCGTCGTCTCGGCGATCGTCGAGCACGGCGGATCCGGCGGGACGGCGGCCGGGCCGGTCGTCCAGAAGGTGTTGGCGCGCTACTTCGAGAAGCGCGCGGTGCAGCAGGTGCCCGCCGAGGTGGCCTGGTTCGAGGTGCCCCATGCTGGGCATTGATCGACGCTCGGTCCAGAACTTCGACTGGACGCTGCTCTTTCTGATCGGCCTCTTGACCCTCGCCGGCATGGTCAACCTCGCCTCGGCCACGGCCGGGGGCGAGGTCATGTCGAGCGAGTTCCGCCGCCAGCTCTTCTCGCTGGGGCTCGGCGCGAGCGTTGCCATCGCGTTCGCGACCATCGACTACCGGCACTTCGAGCGGTTGGCCTTGCCGGCGTTCGCGGTGGCTGCCGGGGCGCTCGTCCTCACGCTCGTGATCGCCGAGGTGACGCGCGGCTCCCAGAGTTGGCTCTTCGGCGGGCGCGTGCAGCCGTCCGAGTTGGCGAAGGTGGCGCTGGTGCTGGCCCTCGCTCGCTACTTCCAGCGCTACCCGCCCGGGCAGACCACGCGACTGCGCGATCTCTTGTGGCCGGCCGCGATCATCGCGGTACCGGTGGGGTTGATCGTGGCCCAGCGCGACATGGGCGTGGCGCTGCTGACGCTCCTGATCGGGAGTACCTACCTCTTCCTCGTGAAGATCCCCTGGCGCGCGTGGCTCGGCGTCGGCGCGCTCGCGATCGCCGCGTTGGCCGCGCTCTGGAGCTTCGGTCTGGCCGACTATCAGAAGGAGCGGATCCTGGGCGTCGTCGATCCGGGTCGCGACCGGCTCGGTTCGGGCTACCAGGTCAGTCAGTCACGCATCGCGATCGGCTCCGGAGGACTCTTCGGCGCGGGCTACCAGGAGGGGACGCAGACCCAGCTCCGCTTCCTGCCCACCCAGCACACCGACTTCGCCTTCTCGGTGTTGGCCGAAGAGTGGGGCTTCCTGGGCAGCTGTCTGACCCTCGGGCTCTACCTGAGTCTGTTGATCTGGGGGCTCGTGGTCGCGCGGAACTCGAAAGACGACTTCGGTTCGCTATTGGCCATTGGAGTGGTGGGCTGTCTCTTCTGGCCAGCGGCGCTAAATGTCGCGATGGTGCTCGGGCTCGCACCCGTGATCGGCGTACCCTTGCCACTGTTCTCCTACGGCGGGTCGGCACTCGTCGTGACCTTCGCACTCCTGGGCTTGCTCATGAACGTGTCGATGCGTCGCTACGTCTTCTAGGCGCGCTGGCCTACCCTTTGCGCATGGCAGCGGATCGTGACCGTCGGCGCCCGAAGGTGGGCGCCTTCTTCGACATGGACAAAACGCTGATCGCCGAGAACTCGGGGACGCTGTTCATGAAGCGTCGCTACGAGAAGGGCGAGATCACCCGCATCGATCTCTTGAAGGGGCTCGGCGTCTATCTGCAGTACAAACTCGGCGTACTCGATCTGCGCGCCTGGTCGAGTCAGATGATGCTGCAGTTCAAGGGCGAGAGCGAAGCCGCGCTCGCCGCGGAAGCGCTCGAGTGGTTCGAAGACGCGGTCGCGCCCACGCTCTACCCGGAAGCCGAAGATCTGGTGCGAAAGCACCAGGAGGCGGGACACGTCGTGGCCATCGTCTCGGGCGCCACGAAGTTCGTCGTAGGGCCGCTGGCCGAGCGGCTCGGCATCGCGCACCTCATCTATACGCGACTCGAGGTCGAGGACGGCATCTTCACGGGACGCGTGATCGAGCCCATCTGTTTCGAAGAGGGCAAGGTCTACTGGGTCCAGCAGCTGATCGAGTCCGAGGGCATCGACCTGGCGAAGTCCTACTTCTATACGGACTCGATCACGGACCGCCCCTTGATGGACCTGGTGGCCCACCCGGTCGCCGTGAACCCGGACCCGATGCTCTATCGCGAGGCGCGCCGCCGCTCCTGGCCCGTGCGCATCTTCACGCCCCCGGCCTGATCCGCGCTCAGAAGGTGGCGCCCAGGAACAGGTACACCGCGCCGTTGCCGCCCTCGGCCTGACCGTACGCGAGATAGAGTGGACCCAGCGGCGTGTCGGCTCCCGCGAAGACACTGCCCGCCAGGATCGGCTGGTTCCCGAACTCGCCGCGCCGATCCCAGACCCCGCCCGCTTCGAGCGACCCGCCCAGATAGAGCGGAAAGGTGAAGCTCAGCACGCCTGGGGCGGCGACCTTCCGGTAGGCGAGCACCGCAGCGGATGCCCGGTGCTGACCGACGAGTTCGCTGCGGGCAAAGCCGCTGAGGTCGAGGAAGCCGCCGAGGGTGAACTGGTCGGGGATGGGAAGCGGTTCGTCGAGCGTCGTTCCTACCTCGACGAGCCCGCCGATGGTGTTCTTCCCCCAGGTCTGGAAGAAGCCGGCGGTGCCCTCGAAGGATTCGTACTCCGTGTCCGAGCCGAGGTGATCGCGCTCGAGTCGGAACACCCCGTTGGCGAACACCCCGTTCTCGGGGAAGTAGGGCAGATCGAGGGTGTCGATGCTGAGCTCGGCCAGGTACGCGCCCCGGTCGAGGTCGAAGGTCCGGAACCCCAGAGCGCCGGATTCGCGGTGGATCTGTGCCAGGCCCCGGACGATGCCGACTCGCAGCTCCGCCCAGTTGCCCAGGTTGCGACCGACGTCGAGCCGCGCCTCCCCGCCGGTGATGCGCACCTCACCGATCTGCCGACCGGAGGCGAACACGTTCCGGGGCGTTCGCTCGAAGGCGGCGCGTGGTGCCACGAACCAGCGCCCGGCCCAATCGAGGGGCTGGTAGAACTCGCTCGTCACGCTCTGGGTGCTGCCGACCTGCCCCTGGTTGCGCCACTCGCCACCCAGGCGGTTCAGCGGGTTCCAGGTGTGGTTCAGCGCGATGTTCCAGGCGGTGGAGGTGTCGAAGTCTTCCTCGAGGTTGACGCCCGCGCGCACGTAGTGCGGCCCCGAATGCCGGGGCTCGGCGTCGATCACGAGCACGGCGCCGTCGCCGCGGGGCTCGAGGTGGAAGGTGACGCGCTCGAAGGTCTCCATGCCGTAGAGCAGGGCGAGGTCGCGTTCGAGCGGCCCGAGCGCGAGGGGAGCGCCGACCTCGGCGTGGATGCGCGCAGCGATGACCTCGTCGGCGATCGGTGAGGTGTTCTCGATGCGGATCGCATCGATGCGCGGGGGAGGGGTGGGCTCGCGCCGTTGCCGCGTAAGGTACGCGCGCCAGGTCTCGTCGCCGACCGAGAGCCGCGCAAGCGCAGCCCGCTGTGCTTCGGCCGCGGCGAGCCCGCGCGCGATGCCCTCCTCGCCGCGCTCGAAGTCGACCGTCGCGAACCCTTCGAGGTCGGGACGGATGAACACGTCGTCGTCGCCCAGCAGCGCGATCTGCTCGTCGGTGTTGCGACGCGTGAGGATGTTCACCACCTGGTCGGCGATCCCGAAGAGATCCTCGGGGGCCACGTCGGGATCGATCGGTGTGCCGACGTCGACGGCGATCACCACGTCGACGTCCGCGTCCCGAACAGGGGCGACGGGGAGATTCATCGCCACGAGGCCATCGACGAGGACCCGCTGGTCGACGTCCACCGGCTCGAAGACGCCGGGAATCGCCATGCTCGCTCGGATCGCACGGGGCAGGTCGCCTTCGCGCAGGATGACGACCTCGCCCGAGGCGATGTCGGTCGCTACCGCGCGGAACGGAATGCGCAGCGCGTCGAAGTCGCGCTCGGTCACGTGCAGGGTGAGGATGCGCAGGAGCAGGTTGAGCTTCTGTCCCTCGAGCAGTCCGCGCGGGAAGGCGATCTCGCCGTCGCGGATTCCCAGTCGCGCCTTCGCGAGAAAGTTCCGGTCGTCCTGCTTCCGGCGAAACGTGAGGTGCTGTCGGCGGGTGGAGTCTTCGAAGACGTCGGCCCAGTCGGTTTCGAGCACGGCGCTTCGCAGCTCGGCCGGCGAGAGTCCGGACGCGTACAGCCCGCCCACGACCGCACCCATGCTGGTTCCCGCAATGAAGTCGATCGGGATCTGCAGCGACTCGAGGGTTTCGATGACCCCGATGTGGGCGAGCCCGCGGGCCCCGCCGCCGCCGAGCACCAGACCGATCCGAGGGCGCTCCTCGGCGCTGGCTGCCCCCGCGAGCGCCACCATCGCGAGGATGCACGCAGCCGTTCGGCCGCCGTGGACCATGCGTCTTCCCCCATCCATCCAGGTCGCGTCGCACGCGATGGTGCGCGACGGCCGGGGGTTTCGCGAGGAGAATCCGCTTCGGCCCGAACCGCGCCGATCCTGGCTGAGTGGACGAGAAGGCGGCGCCGGCGGACGAAAGACAAAGAGCCGGGCGTCGCATCGGCAACGCCCGGCTCCGTGTGTCTGGCGAATCGCGCGCTAGGCGATCAGCTCTTCCACCATCTTCTGGAAGTCGGCCTTCGGCCGGGCTCCCTGCACCTGCTGGACGACCTGGCCGTCCTTGAAGGCGAGGATGGTCGGAATCGCCCGCACGTTGAAGCTGCCGGGCGTGTTCGGGTTGGCGTCGATGTCCATCTTGACGATCTTCACCTTGTCCCCGTACTCGGCGGCGAGCTCGGAAATGATCGGAGCGATCTGACGACACGGCGCGCACCACTCGGCCCAGAAGTCGATGATCGCGGGCTTGTCGGAATTCAAGACCTCCGCTTCGAACGTCTGGTCGGTGATCTCTTGAACGTTGGCCATGATGAGTCGCTCTCCTTTTCCCTGTGTCGGGATTCCCTGGGTCGGCCCCGCTGCGCCCGCTCTGCTTTCGAACGCGCACCGCGGGAATGGGATGTGCTTCGGATGCCGGCTCCCCTTGCCGGGTTACGCCGGTCACGAAAACTAGCCGATCCCCTCGCTTCGAGGATCCTCCCCGAGGGCGCTGGCCTGGGGTGGCCCCGCTGGCCGGTTTCCGCACGATGCGCCACCGTCTTCCGCAGGCCAGGGGGGAGGCCGGCGCCGGATCTCGCCGGATCCCGGTCCGGTGTGGAGGAGCAAGGGTCGGATGAGTTCGAGCGAGTCACGCCTGGCGCTGCTGCGCGGAGCGTTCGAATCCAGCGCGGAGACGAAGCGCGCCACCCTGGCGTCGTGTGAGGAGGCCCTCGTCGCCGCCGCAGATCGCGTGGTCGGGACGTTTCGCCACGGCCGCCGTCTCTGGGCGTTCGGCAACGGCGGCTCCGCCTCGGACGCCCAGCACCTGTGTGCCGAGCTCGCCGGTCGTTACGTCCGCGAGCGCCCGGCCCTCCCGGCGACCGCACTGACCGCGAACACCTCGGATCTCACCGCGATCGGCAACGACTACGGCTTCGATCAGGTCTTTGCGCGGCTGGTCGAAGCCCATGTCGGCGAGGGCGACGTCGTGATCGCGATCTCCACTTCGGGGAACTCGCCGAACGTGCTCGCGGGGGTGGAAGCCGCCCGTGCGCGCGGCGCCAGCAGCATCGGGTTGCTCGGAAAGGGCGGTGGCAAGCTCGCCCCCCGCGTGGACGTCCCGGTGATCGTGCCCTCCGACGTCACTGCCCGGATCCAGGAAGTGCACATCACGATCGCCCACGCGCTCTGCGAGCTCGTCGACGCCGAGCTGTTCCCGGAGGCCGGCGCTTGAGCGGCCGCCTGACCCTGTGTGAGGGCGACATCACCGCCCAGGACGTCGACGCGATCGTGAACGCCGCCAACAGCGCACTCCAGCTCGGCAGCGGAGTGGCGGGTGCGATTCGCGAGCGGGGCGGTCCGTCCATTCAAGAGGAGTGCGACCGCCACGGACCGATCGAAGTCGGCGAGGCCGCGCTCACAGGTGCCGGCGAGCTGCCGGCGCGTCACGTGATCCATGCGGCCGGGATGCCGCCGGGTGGGGCGGCGGACGAGGACTCGGTGCGGGCCTGCGCACGCGCCAGCTTCCAGCTCGCGGCTGCGCAGGGCCTCCGCAGCCTGGCGGTGCCTGCGATCGGTGCGGGCGTCGGCGGGTTCGCGCCCCAGCGCTGTGCCGAGGTGCTCCTCGAAGAGGCGCGCGCGCACCTGGCCGGGGAGACCTCCGTCGAGGAGATCCGCTTCGTTCTCTTCGGAGAGCCGATGTACCGCGTCTTCGAGGGCGCCAAGGACGCCATCGCGGTGCGGGAGCAGATGGCCCGCATGCGGGCCCGCGCGGGCAAGAGCTAGGCTTTCCCGCTGGCGTCGGCCTCCGCTCGCGCCACCGCCCTGCCGATACCGGGGATCGAGGAGCATCCAGCGACCGGATGGTGGTCACGCTCCAATATTTGACTGCGGCTCTCTACGCGGCGGCTGGCCTCGTGGGCTGGGCCGGGTTCGCGCGTAGCCAGGAGCGCCTCGCCCACGTCGCGGTCGCGGCCCTTGGGTTCGGGGCCGTCTGCCACGGGCTGAGCTTCTCGCTGCTCCACACGCTCGACCCACCCCCGCCACTGACCCATCTGCCCAGTGCCCTGTCCTTCATGGCCTGGGTAGGGACCGTGGGCTTCCTGTGGCTGGTCTGGAGGGCCCGTCTGGCGGGTCTGGTGGTCCTGGTCGCCCCCATGTCCTGGGTCGGGGTGTTGCCGGTCCTGCTGGCGGGTCCAGTCGGGGAGGGCGCGGCGGTCACCAGCAGCGGTTCGCTGCCCCACCTGCACGTGCTGCTCTCGAGCGCCGGGCTGGCGCTGCTCGGCTTGTCGGGCCTGGCGGGGGTGCTCTTCTTGCTGGAGCACGGTCGCTTGAAGCGGAAGCGGCCCGTTGCGCATCAGTCGCCGTGGCCGTCCCTCGAGGCCCTCGATCGTGCGGGGGCCGTAGCGGTGGCGGCCGGGTTCCCCGTGCTCACGGCCGGGGTGGTGACCGGCGCGCTGTGGCTGCACGCCGACCGGTCCGTCTACTTCAGCGGCAGCCCCCACGAAGTCTTCTGCCTGATCGGCTGGGCGCTGTTCGGGGTGCTGGCGTCTCTGCGGTTCGGCGTCCGCATCCCGGCGCGCCAGTGCGCCCGCGTGGCGGTCGCCTGCTTCGCCTGCCTGTGCTGCGCCGTGGTAGGCACGGAGCTCTTCGCATGAAGTTGCTCCTGCTCGGAATGAACCACCGCAGTGCGCCGCTCGAAGTGCGTGAGCGCGTGGCGGTCGAGGATCCGGCGCCGCTCCTGCGCAAGCTGGTGACGAGCGACGAGATCGACGAGGCCGTGCTGCTCTCGACCTGCAACCGTCTCGAGCTCGTGGTGCTGACCCGCGATCTCGAGTCGGCCCGCCTCAGGCTGCGCTCCTTCCTGCGCCGCGACCTGGGCGACGCGGGCCCGAGCGAGGCCGAGCTCGACGACCACTGCTACGAGTACCAGAACGCCGACGCCATGCGGCACGTGTTTCGGGTGGCCTCCGCCCTCGATTCGATGGTCGTGGGCGAGCCCCAGATCCTCGGGCAGACGAAGGAGGCGTACCGCGCGGCCGTCGACGCCGGGGCTTCCGGCCCGGTCCTCGGTCGCTTGTTCGAACGCGCCTTCGCGACGGCGAAGCGGGTGCGAACCGAGACTGGGGTCGCCGAACGGCCGGTGTCCGTGGCGCGGGTGGCGGTGGACCTCGCCCGCCACATCTTCGAGGACTTCTCGGACAAGCGGGCGCTCCTGGTCGGGGCCGGCGAGATGATCGAGCAGGCGCTCCACGCCCTGCGCGACGCGGGTCTCGAGCACGTCGCGGTGGCGAACCGCACGCCCGAACGCGCCGCCCGTCTCGCGACCCACCTCGGTGCAAGCGCCCATGCCCTGGACGAGCTCCCGCGGCTGCTGGCCGACAGTGATGTCGTGTTGACCTCGATCGGCGGGAACCGCCCCTGGTTGGATCCGGCGCTCGCCGAGCGCGCGCTGGTCCGCCGGCAGGGGCGGCCGGTGTTCGTGATCGACATCGGGGTTCCCCGAAACGTCGACCCGGCGATCGATCGCCTGGACGACGTCTACCGCTACGACATCGATGATCTCGCGGCCGTCGCCGACGAGAACGCGGCCGAACGCCGCAAGGAGCAGGCCCGCGCCGAACAGATCGTCGAGACCGAGGGCGACCGCTTCGACGGTTGGTTCGCCGCGCTGCGTGCGGTGCCGACCATCAAGCACCTGCGGGCACGCGTGGAAGCGATCCGCGTGCGCGAGGTCGAGCGGGCCCTGGCGCGACTGCCCGTCGACGATGAGGCGAGGGGCGCGGTCGAGGCGCTGACGCGCGGGATCGTGAACAAGATCCTTCACGCGCCGCTCCAGCGCCTGCGCGAGGCAGCCGAACGCGACGCGGGAATGGCGCATCTGGAGACCGCGCGGCTGCTCTTCGATCTGGATCGCGACGCCCCCGAAGACTCCGAGGACACCGCCGATCCGAACAGCGACCGAGAGCCGGAGTCGCGATGAGCCCGGTTCGGATCGCCACGCGCGAGAGCGATCTGGCGCTGTGGCAGGCACGCCACGTCGCGCGGCTGATCGAAGCCGAGCTCGGCGAGGCCACCGAGCTGGTCCCGCTGACGACCACGGGCGATCGCCTTCAGGAGGTCTCCCTGGCCAAGGTCGGCGGGAAGGGCTTGTTCGTCAAAGAGATCGAAGCCGCGCTCCTGGATCGACGCGCCGATGTCGCGGTTCACAGCACGAAGGATCTCCCCGGTGAGAGTCCCGAGTTGCTGGGCTTCGCCGCATTCCCCGCGCGCGCCGACCCCCGCGACGCGTTGGTCAGCGAACGTGTGGACCGCCTCGCTGCCTTGCCCGAGGGCGCGCGCGTCGGGACGGGGAGCGTTCGGCGCCGCGCACAGCTGCTGCGGCTGCGTCCGGACCTCGAGATCGTCCCGCTGCGCGGGAACGTGCCGACGCGCTTGCGACGCCTGAACGAACTCGAACTCGATGCGGTGATCCTCGCCTGCGCCGGTCTCGACCGGTTGGAACTGTCCGACCACATCCGCGAGCGCATCGAGCCCGAGCAGTTGCTGCCCGCTGTCGGCCAGGGGGCGCTCGCGGTACAGAGTCGACGCGACGATCCGCTCTCCGAGCGGTTGCGCGTGCTCCACGATCGCCGATCCGGGGCGCCGCTTGCGGCCGAGCGCGCCTGCCAGGCCGCCTTGGGCGCGGATTGCCACGTGCCCCTCGGCGTTCACGGCGTCTGGAAGGGTGACGCCCTTTGGGTCCGCGCTCGCTTGCTCTCGCCCGACGGGAAGGAAGCGATCGAACGCGACATCGAGGGGGCGGCCACGGACGCGGAGCGCCTGGGCGCCCGGCTCGCGGACGCGCTCGTCGACGCAGGTGGCAAGGCACTGCTCGAAGCGGGGCGCGAGACGTGAAGACCGGCAAGGTCCTTCTCGTCGGCGCCGGGCCGGGTGCGCCCGACCTGATCACCCTGCGCGGCGCCCAGGCCCTGCGCAACGCCGACGCTGTGGTCTATGACGCACTCGCTTCACCGCGACTGCTCGAGCTCGCGCCCGCCGACGCCGTGAAGATCGACGTGGGCAAACGCGGCCACGATGCCCCCACGCGAACCCAGGCCGAGACGACGGCCTTGCTGCTCGAACTCGCACGGGAGGGGCGCACCGTGGTGCGCCTGAAGGGCGGAGATCCCTATGTGTTCGGGCGCGGTGGCGAGGAAGCGGGCGCGTGCGCCGAGGCGGGCATTCCCTTCGAGGTGATTCCCGGCGTTTCCTCGATCTTCGGGGCGCTCGCCTATGCGGGCATTCCGATCACCGATCGGCGCCACGCGGCCTCCTTCGCCGTGGTGACCGGGCACAAGGATCCGACGAAGGTCGCCGAGGAGACCCGCTGGGATCTCCTGGCGCATGCTGCGGACACCCTGCTCATCCTGATGGGCATGCGCAACCTGGCGACGCTGGTCGCGCGACTGCTCGAAGCGGGTCGCGATCCCGAGACTCCCGCCGCGGCGGTGATGTCCGGGACCTTGCCGCAGCAGCGCGTGGTCGAGGCGCCGCTCGGCGAACTGGTGGGCGCCGTCGACGCCGCCGGCTTGGGGGCGCCCTCGATCATCGCCGTGGGTTCGGTCGTGTCGCTGCGCGAGGCGTTGTCCTGGTGGGAACGGCAACCGCTCTTCGGGAGTCGCGTGCTGGTCACGCGTTCGCCGGATCAGGCGGGACCGCTGCTGGTGGCGCTCGAGAGCGCGGGAGCGGAGCCCGTCTCGATTCCGATGCTGGCGCTTCGGGCCGTGGCCGACCCGGCGCCCCTCGACGCCGCGCTGGCACGGCTCGATGACTTCGACGCAGTGGTGTTCACGAGCGCGAACGCGGTGCGCTTCACCGCCGAACGGCATCGCGAACGCTTCGGGGCCTGGCCCCCGCATGCGGTGCGCGTGATCTGCATCGGCCCGAAGACGGCCGATGCGGCGCTCGCAGCCGGGTTGCCCGTGCATGCGGTCCCGGCGTCGCGCTTCGACGCAGAGAGTGTGGTCGCCGCCCTCGTCTCCCAGGACGAGGTGGCCGGCCGGCGCTTCCTCTTGCCCGGATCCGATCTCGCGCGACCCCAGCTGCGCGAGGGTCTCGCCGCCGCCGGCGGGGAGGCGCTCGCGGTGGTGGCCTACCAGAACCGGCCCGCCGCCGTCGACGTGGCTGCGCTGCGCGCAGACCTATTGGCCGAGCGCTTCGATGCGCTGACCTTCGCGAGTCCGTCTGCGGTGCATCACTTCTGGTCCCACCTCGACGACGAGGTGCGCGCCGCCGCGGCCCGGGTTCGCGTGGGAGCGATCGGGCCCGCAACGGCGTCGGCGGTCGTCGAGGTCGGTCTCGCGGCACCCATCGTGGCGCAGGTCTCGACCGCCGAAGGGTTGGTCGACGCACTGGCCCACGCCTGGCATCGCGACCGTTCGGACTGAAGGAGAAGGGGGAGGCGATGGGGACGCAGTACAAGGTCGTCGAGACGAGCTCGGTCACCGACGAGGACCTCGAACGGATCTTCAACGAGTGGACCCAGCGCGGCTGGCACCTCGACGGCGTGCGATTCGCGATGAGCGACGCGTCGCGGCGTCCGACGATGGCGTTCGTCACCTTCACCCGTGAGGCCGACGACGCCGGCTGATCAGTCGTCGTCGGCCAGCTTCACCTGCAGCGTGGGGCTGCCCGCGTCGTCCTTCTCTCCCAGGCGGATCTCGGCGTTCACCTGGAGCGTGCGTCCCTCGAGCAGCGTGGTGATCACCGCCGCCCAGTCGATCGCCTCGACGGCGCGTCCCATCTCCGAACTCAGCCGATCGATGAACTCGTTGCGCGCGCGTGAGCTCTGCTCTGACGCGAAATCCGCCCACTCCTGAGGAACGGAATCGCCGAGCGCCTCGCGTAGGGTTTCTCCCGTCAGGAAGAAGCCCGAGAAGCCCGCGCTGAGCGCACGCCGAACGAACTCGGGCACCGCGCCCGGGGCGTTTCCACGACGCCCGGGACGCTTCTCCTCACGATCCGAGCCGTCGTCGCTTCCTGCTCGGGAACCCGAGGCGCGCGCATCCGCGGCGTCGCTGGTGCCGCCGCTTTCTTTCCATCGGTCCGAAGCCATGGAGTAGAATCCGCCCCCGAATCGTGAGCCTATCTTTCGAAGGAAGCCGTCGCACCCGCTGCGGGTAGCCCCTTTCCCGCACCGCGTCTCGCATCACACCCCTATGGGCGAAACCCGCGTTCGCGACATCATGTCCGACCAGCTCGTCACGATCAGTGGAGACGACTCGCTCTCGACGGTCGAGGACATCATGACGCTCGGTGGGGTGCGGCACATGCCCGTCGTCCGGGGGGGCACGCTCGTGGGCGTCGTGTCCGAGCGCGACCTGCTTCGCGCGTCGCTTTCGAACCTCACCGAATTCGGCACCGAGCAGCGCCGGGCCTTCCTGCAGGTGGTCGAGATCAAGCGGGTCATGTCGTCTCCGCCGGTGGTCATCTCCCCGGACGCCTCGGTCGAGGAGGCCGCCCTCGTGATGGCCGAGCGCAAGATCGGGTGCCTCCCGGTCGTGGACGGCGACCGGCTCCTCGGGATGCTCACCGAGACGGACGTGCTCCGGTACTTCGCGGGCGTCGTTCCCTGAGCCCCTCGACGGAGCGGGCCGTGCGATTCGATTGACATGTCCCGCGGGGGTCCCGTACCCTCGAACGATCCTGAGGGGGCTGCCGGGCTGGAACCTTGCCGGCACGTGCGTCGGCGGTGGGCTCGCCTTCAGGGGCGTCGGGAGATGGACATGGCAGTGGTCGAGCGAGTGGAGGCCGTACCCGGCGCCCGGCGACGGCTCCGACTCGCGAACCCCGCGACACTCGAGCCGATCGGCGAAGTCGAGGTCGACGGTCCCCTCGAGGTGGCCGCGGCCGTCGGCGCTGCGCGCAAGGCGCAGGCCGACTGGTCCGCGCTGTCATTCAGCGAGCGCGGGCGCGTACTCGAGCAGGCGGTTCGCGTCCTGGTCGACGCCCAGGACGAATTCGTCGAGCGCATCATCGCCGAAACCGGGAAGCCCCGCGGTGAAGTGCTGGCCTCCGAGATCGTCACGGCCTGCGACGCCCTGCAGTTCTATGCGAAGCGCGCTCGGCACATCCTGCGCGATCGCGCCGTGCCGCTGCATCTGATGAAGACGAAGCGGTTGCGGGTGGTGCACCGTCCGGTCGGTGTCGTCGGGATCATCACCCCCTGGAACTTTCCCTTCCTGCTCGCGCTCAACCCGACGGCACAAGCATTGATGGCGGGCAACGCCGTCGTGCTCAAGCCGTCGGAGGTGACGCCGGACTCGGGTCGGCTCGTGGCAGAGCTATGGAGCCGCGCCGGATTGCCCGAGGGACTCTTCGGGCTGGTGCAAGGCGATGGCGAAACGGGGAGCACGCTCCTCGAAGCGGGTATCGACAAGGTGTCGTTCACGGGGAGCGTCGCGACCGGCCGTCGGGTGGCCGAGACCTGTGGGCGTCAGCTGATTCCGTGCACGCTGGAGCTCGGGGGCAAGGACCCGATGATCGTCTGCGGCGATGCGGACCTCGATCGCGCGGCGCGCGGCGCGGTGTACGGCGCCTTCGCGAACTCCGGGCAGGTCTGCACCTCCACGGAGCGGGTCTACGTCGTCGACGAAGTGGCCGACACCTTCACGCGAAAGGTGCTCGAGCACACGGCCGAGTTGCGCCAGGGCGCGAGCGGCGAGTTCGACATCGGTTCGATGATCCGTCCCGAGCAGTTGGAGATCGTGGCTTCCCACGTGCGCGACGCCGTCGACAAGGGCGCCCGGGTGCTGGCGGGCGGACGTCGCAATCCGGACCACGACGGGTTCTTCTTCGAGCCGACGGTCCTCGACGACGTGACCCACGACATGGACGTCATGCGCGAGGAGACCTTCGGTCCGGTGTTGCCGATCATGCGGGTGCGCGACGAGGACGAAGCTCTCGCATTCGCGAACGACTCGGTGTTCGGGCTGAACGCCAACGTCTGGACGAAGAACAAGCGTCACGGCACGCGGCTCGCGAAAGCGATCGAATCGGGTTGCGTGGTGGTGAACGACTGCATGATCACCTACGGCGTTCCCGAATCTCCTTTCGGGGGCACGAAGCAGAGTGGTATCGGCCGGGTGAACGGGGAAATGGGACTGCGTGGCATGTGTCACACCCAATCGATCTTGATCGACCGGGTGGGCGCGAAGAACGAATGGCTCTGGTTTCCCCACTCGGCACGCAAGGCAGGCGTTCTGCGTCGCGCCTTGCGTTGGGTCTGGGGAACTTCGCTCGGGCGTTGGCTCGCCTAGGGCAATGCGGAGAACGGGATGATCTCGACGATCCTGATCGCAACGGACGGATCCGAAGCCGCGGCTGACGCCGAGCGCTTCGGAGTGGAGCTGGCGTCTCGAATGAAGGCGCGCTCGATCGGACTCTCGGTGGTGGAGGATCGCTTCGCGCGGGGCTTCCGAGAAGACGGGCTCGGCGTGGCCCCGCCGTCTCCCGAGCCGGTGGCCGGCTACCTGCGCCAGCGCGCGGAAGCCGCCTGTCGGCGCCTCGCCGATGCGGCGAGCGCCGCCGGTGTCGAGCACAGCGGAGAGCCGGTGCCGGGCATCGCCGACGATCGCATCGTCGAGCGCGGCCAGCAGGCCGATCTCACCGTGCTCGGCCGCGACGGACAGGCGGTCGACTATCGCACGGCGATGATCGGCTCGACGGTGGCCGGTGTGATTCGCAAGACCGCGCGCCCCTCGCTGGTGGTTCCGGCCGGCGCACAGCTCTCCGGCCCGATCGTGCTCGCCTTCGACGGCTCGCCGGGGTCGCGGATCGGGGCGAACCTCGCGGTCCAGGTCGCGACGCGTCTCGGCGAACCGATTCACGTCTTCGTCGACTCGAAGGACAAGGGTCGTGCGGTCGCCCGCTTCGACGAGGTGCGCGGCATCGTGGGAACGCTCCCGGTGCCGGTGCGCGAAATCTCCTCCACCCTGGGTCGACCCGACGTCAAGATCGTCGACTCGGCACGCGAAGTGAAGGCCGGGCTGGTCGTGATGGGTGCCTACGGTCGCAACCGCATCACCGACTACTTCCTCGGGAGCAACGCGGCCGCCGTCGCGCGAACCTCGCCGGTGGCGGTGCTGCTCGCGCGCTGACGTGTCTCGATTGAAGCTCCGTCTCGGCGATCTCGCGGCCGAGCTGGCGCTACCTCTGGAGGGCGATCCCGACCGCACGGTCACGGGGGTCGCTTCGCTGGAGGAGGCGGGCCCGGACGATCTCGTGTTCGCGCGCACCTCCGCGATGAACGAAGCGCTGGCGGTCTGCCCGGCGCAGGCGGTGGTGGCGGGTGAGGACGTCGATGTCGGGGATCGGACGGCCCTGCGTTCCGATGATCCCGGACGCGACTTCTTTCACGCCGCGGGTCTGCTGCTGCCCGACCCCCGTCCGCCGGCGGGCGTCGATTCGAATGCCACGGTTCACCCCGAGGCCGAGGTCGATCCGAGCGCTGCGATCGGGCCCCACTGTGCGGTCGGGGCCGGCGCGCGGGTCGGTGCGCGCAGCGTGCTTCACCCGGGTGTCGTGCTCTACGACAACGTCGAAATCGGTGACGACTGCGTTCTCCACGCGCGCTGCGTCGTGGCCGGGGGCTCCCGTGTCGGGGATCGCGTGATCCTCCAGCCCGGCGTCGTGGTGGGCGGCGACGGCTTTGGCTACGTCGGCGGGTCCGATGGCGGCCTCCAGAAGATGCCCCACGTCGGTCGGGTCCGGATCGAGGATGATGTCGAGGTCGGCGCGGGTTCCACGATCGATCGGGGAACCCTCGACGATACGGTGATCGGCCGCGGTACGAAGATCGACAATCTCGTGCAGATCGCGCACAACGTGCGCATCGGCGAGCGGTGTGTCGTCGTCTCCCAGGCGGGCATCGCCGGCTCGACCCAGCTCGGCAACGGTGTCGTGGTGCTCGCACAGGCGGGACTGGTCGGGCACATCGAGGTCGGCGACAACGCATTCATCGGACCCCAGTCCGGAGTGCACAAGGACGTGTCCGAGGGCGCGCGCATCCTGGGGTCGCCGCAACGGGCCGAGCGTCGTTTCCATCGAGAGATGGCGGCGCTCGGGCGTTTGCCCGAGCTCTTCCGACGCGTGCGGAACCTCGAGCGGGGCGACTCGGAGGACTCGTGAGCGACGGCGGATCCGACCGTCGTCCGCCGAGCCTGGCCGAGTTGCGCGCGAAGCTCGCGGTGGGGCTTTCGCCGCGCGAGGAAGGGCGCTGGCTCGTGCGCCTGGCCGAAGACCCGCGGCGGGGGGCGCAGCAGCTGGCGGCCACGCTGGAGCGGAGACGCGCTGCGCGCCGACGGGAGGCGCGGCGGGTTGCGCGTCTGTTCGCGCGACGTCGCGCGCTCTTCGCCGAAGGGGCGCGCCACGTGGCGGGCGTCGACGAGGTGGGGGTGGGTCCGTTGGCGGGCCCCGTGGTTGCGGCGGCCGTGGTCCTGCCCGCACGGGTCGTGCTCCCGGGTCTGAACGATTCGAAGCGGTTGCAGGCGCCGGATCGCGAACGGCTCGATCACGCCATCCGGGCGCAGGCGCTCTCGGTCTCGGTCGCGGAAGTCGAACCCGAGGAGATCGATCGGCGGAACATCCTGCAGGCCACCCTCGAAGCGATGCGGCGTGCCGTATGCGAACTCGACATCGAACCCGATCACGTCCTGGTCGACGCGCGCATCATTCCCGGTGTGCTCGCTCCCCAGACGCCCCTCGTCGGCGGGGACGGGCGCGACGGGTCGATCGCGGCCGCGTCGATCGTGGCGAAGGTATATCGCGACGCGAGGATGCAAGAGCTCGACGCCCGCTATCCGGGCTACGGCTTCGCCCAGCACAAGGGCTACGGCACTGCGGCCCACCTCGAGGCGCTGGCGCGTCACGGTGCGTCGCCGATTCACCGCCGCAGCTTTGCGCCGGTCGCGGAGCGGAGTCGGCCTTGATCCGGCTCCGCACCGAGCCCGAGGACTTCCGCGTCGAGGAGGAGCCGCTCTACCCGCCGAGCGGGGAGGGCACCCACACCTTCGTGCGCGTCGAGAAGCGACTGCGCACGACCGAAGCCGTCGCGCGGGAGCTCGCTCGCTGCGCAGAGGTTCCGGCGCGCGACGTCGGCTACGCGGGGCGGAAGGACCGGGCCGCCGTCACGACCCAGTGGTTCTCGGTGCCGGGTCTCGATCCGGAGGCCGCGATCGACCTGTCGCTGACGGGAGCGCGGGTGCTCGAGGCCGTGCGCCATCCCCACAAGCTCCGCACCGGCCAGCTGCGCGGGAATCGATTCGTGCTTCGCCTCCGCGATGGCACGCCGGCCGATTGGGCGCGCGGCGAAGCGAATCTGCAGGCGCTCCTCGTCGAGGGGCTGCCCAACCGCTTCGGAGCCCAGCGCTTCGGCCGCGATTCCGACAATGCGGAGCGCGCGCGTCGCTACTGCGCCGGGGAACTCCGCGTGCGGGACCGTCGCGAGGCGCGGTTCCTGGTCTCGGCCTGGCAGTCCGAAGTGTTCAATGCGGTGCTCGCCGCCCGACCCGGTCCGCTCGGTCTGCTCGAGGTGGGAGACCTCGCCATGCGTCACGACTCCGGGGCCGCCTTCCTGGTCGAGGATGCGGCCCGGGAGCAGCCGCGCGCCGATCGCTTCGAGATCAGTCCCACCGGCCCGATCTTCGGCCCGCGGATGACCTGGCCCGGTGGAGCCGTGCTCGAACGCGAGCGGGCGCTGCTGCGAGATCAGGGCCTCGACCCCGACGCGCTCGCGCTCCCGGGCGTCCGCGCGCGCGGCGCCCGACGGGCCCCGCGCGTGCAGCCCGAGGGTCTCACGCTCCAGGTGCAGAGCGACAGCGAAGCGGAGCTTTCGTTCGGGTTGCCCGCCGGCAGCTACGCGACCGTGCTCGTCGAGAGCCTGTTCGGGCCGACGGAGGACGCTTCCGCCCATGACAGGCCCCGCCCTCGCGCGTAGACTGGCCGCACGGGGAGTGCAGCCTTGAAGATCGCACGTGACGCCACCGAGCTCATCGGTTCGACGCCGTTGGTTCAACTCAATCGCGTCGTCGCCGGGGTGAGACCTCGGATCGTCGCCAAGCTCGAGAGCGCGAACCCGGGCAATAGTGTGAAGGATCGGATCGGCCTCGCGATGATCGAGGCCGCCGAGCGCGACGGGCTGCTCGAGCCGGGCGTCAGCGTGATCGTCGAGCCGACCAGCGGCAACACGGGGATCGCGTTGGCCTTCGTCGCGGCGGTCAAGGGCTACGACTGCATCCTGACCATGCCCGAGTCGATGAGCCCGGAACGCAGGGCCGTGTTGCGCGCGCTCGGGGCGCGCCTCGTCCTCACCGATCCTTCGAAGGGAATGCCGGCCGCCGTCGAGAAGGCCGCCGAGATCTGCGAGCAGGTCCCGAACGCCTACATGCCCCAGCAGTTCCGCAACCCCGCCAACCCGGAAGTCCACCGGCGCACCACGGCCGAAGAGATCTGGGCGGATACCGACGGTCGCGTCGACGCGTTGGTCGGCGGCGTCGGTACGGGCGGGACGATCACCGGTGTGGCCTCTGCGCTGAAGGAGCGAAAGCCGTCGTTCAAGGCGATCGCCGTCGAACCCGCGGGCAGTCCGGTGCTCTCGGGCGGCTCTCCCGGTTTGCATCCGATCCAGGGGATCGGCGCGGGCTTCGTCCCGGACGTGCTCGATCAAGGACTGATCGACCGGGTGATCGCCGTGTCGAACGACGCTTCCTTCGAGATGGCGCGCCGGCTCGCCCGCGAGGAGGGTCTTCTGTGTGGGATCTCCTCCGGCGCCGCCGTCGTGGCGGCGATCGACTACGCCGCCGCCGAGGGCGCGGACGACGACATCATCGTCGTCGTGATCCCGAGTTTCGGAGAGCGTTACATCCAGACGATGCTCTTCGATCCCTACCGCTACGAGGGTAGTGACGACGTCGGTGTCCGCTGAATCCGCACACGTCCTCGCGCTCCACGGCACCGCGCCGCGGATCGATCCCAGCGCCTGGGTGGCACCGGGAGCCGTCGTGGTGGGCGATGTCGCACTCGGAGCCGACAGCTCGGTGTGGTACGGCGCCGTCCTCCGAGGCGACATCAACCGGATCCGCATCGGCGACCGGACGAACCTCCAGGACCACAGCGTCTTTCACGTCAGCGCCGATCATCCCTGCGAAGTCGGTAGCGAGGTCACCGTCGGCCATCGCGCGGTCGTGCACGGTTGTGTGGTCGAAGACGGGGCCCTGATCGGGATCGGCGCCGTGGTGCTCGATGGGGCTCGCGTCGAGCAGGGAGCGTGGGTCGCGGCCGGAGCCCTCGTGCCCGCAGGCGCGGTGGTTCCTGCCGGTACCCTCGCCGTGGGCATGCCCGCCCGCTCGAAGCGCAGCCTCGAGGCGAGCGAGATCGCGAAGCAGCGCGAACGCACCCTGCGCTACGTGGACAACGCGCGCTTTCACGCGAAGGCGGAGCCGGCATGAGCGCGGACGACGCGGTCGCACGCCGCGAGGCGAAGAAGGCGCAGTCGCGGGGCCGCATCCTGGACGCCGCGCGCGAGATCTTCTTCCGCGACGGCTTCATGGAAGCGAATCTAGACGACGTCGCGCGCGGGGCAGGCGTCGCGAAGGGCACGCTGTACCGCTACTTCGAGAACAAGGCCGAGCTCTACGTGGCCGTTCTCGCGATGAACGGGGAGTTCTTCGAACAAAAGCTGCGCGAGTCCGGCAGCGACGCATCCGTGAGTGCGCCCGAGCGCGTCCGTCGCATCGCGCGCTTCTACCTCGAGCACTGGACGCAGAATCACGAGTACTTCCAGATCTTCTGGGCCGTCGAGAACCAGCCCGTGATCGGTGAGCTGCCCGCCGGCGTGATCGCCGAGGTGACGCGCCTCTGGGAGAGCTGTCTGCGCACCCTGGCCGACGTGGTCGAGGCCGGAGTCGCGGAAGGTGCCTTCCGACCCTGCGACACCGACGAGATCGCCCAGATCCTGTGGACGCTCGCCAACGGTTTGATCCAGAGCGAGTCGAGCCCGCCCCACCAGCGGATCCGGCAACGGCCCCTCGACGAGACCTTCATGGCCGCGATCGACCTCGCTCTGGCGGGTCTCGCGGCAGGCGTGCCCTCCGCCAACGGGTGAGCCGGTGGAAGCGCACCGTCGGAGCTTGACAGCTCCCGGGGCCTGAGGGATCTTGCCCAGCGCGGGGTGACTCGGAGTCAGACGGACGCGATCGGGAACCAAACCCGGTTCGCACCGTCGGAAGACGGCCGAGCAGCAAGAGATCGATTTCTTCAGCGTGTTCGCGCGCCAGTCCTGGCGTCACAACGCGGTGGCCATTTCCGACCGGCTCACGCCGGAACGCATCGTCCGAGGAACACGAAGAGGCCCATCATGAGCGACGCCATCGAAGCGCAGGTCCGCACCATTCTCGCCCAGCAGCTCGGCTTGGAGCTGGCAGAGGTGATCCCGGAAGCCAACATCCTCGATGACCTGGGTGCTGATTCCCTCGACGTGGTCGAGATGGTCATGAGTCTCGAGGAAGCCTTCGACATCGAAGTACCCGACGACCAGATCGAGGGCATGCGTACGATCGCCGATGTCGAGCGCTACGTCGTCGACGCGATGGCCTAGCCAGGCGATCTCTCCCTTCGTTCGAGCGATTCCCAAGGGCCGCCGACGGCCGCGGGCGGGGCTACGCTGTCGCCGTGGCTGAGACCTCCCGAGCCGTTTTCGTCGACGGCACCAACGCCTTGTACCGCGCGTTCTTTGCGCCCATGCCCGACCTGCGCGCGCCCGACGGCACGCCGACCAAGGCCGTCCTCGTCTTCACCAACATGTTGTTGAAGACGCTGCGCGAGGAGGCGCCCGACTACTGCGCGGTGGTCTTCGACGCGCGCGGCAAGACCTTTCGTCACAAGCTCTACGACGACTACAAGGCCGGGCGCGACGCCCAGCCCGAGGATCTCTCGGCCCAGATGCCGCTGGCCCACGAGGTGGTGCGCGCCCTGGCACTGCCCGTCCTCGAGGTGCCCGACGTCGAGGCCGATGACGTCATCGCCACGCTGGTTCGCAGCGCGCCGAAGGATACGCAGGTGTCGGTGGTCTCGACCGACCGCGACCTGATGCAGCTCGTGAGCGAACGCGTGCAGCTGCTGGATGGCATTCGCGACCGCCGCTACGGCCCCGAGGAGGTCGAGGCGCGCTTCGGCGTTCCGCCCGAGCAGGTCCTCGACGTGCGCGCGCTGGTCGGGGACAAGAGCGACAACATCCCCGGGGTCAAGGGGATCGGCGAGAAGGGCGCCGCCCAGCTGATCCAGACCTACGGCGACCTCGAGAACCTGATCGCCCATGCGGACGAGATCAAGGCGAAGCGCGCACGGGAGGCGCTGCAGAACCTCGCCGATGACGCGCGGCTGTCGAAGCGACTCGCCACGCTCAAGGAAGACGTTGCGCTTCCCGAGTCCTTCGAGGCCTTGCGCCGGGGGGATCCCGATCGCGACACGCTGCGCGCGCTCTACGAGCGGCTCGGCTTCGTGCGGCTGCTCGAGAGCCTGGACGCCGACGGCGGCGCGCCGGCGGCACCCGACAAGACCGACGTCGCGGTCGAGACCCTCCGCGATGCAAAGGCGGTCGCGGGGCTGGCGAAGCAGGTTGCCCAGTGGCCACAGGCTGCGCTCGTGGCGGTCGACAGCGGCGGCAGCGCCGTGGCGGGCGAGCTCTTCGGCGTCGCACTGGCGAAGGACGCCGACCAGGCGTGGTACGTCCCCGTCGGTGGAGGCGGCCCGGACTTCGAGTCGCTCGCGACCGCACTCGAGCCCGTTCTGGCGGGGAAGGTGGGCTGGGTCTCGAATGACACCAAGCGGCTCCAGTGCCTGTTCGCGGAACAGGGCCGCCCGCTCCCCGCCCCGCATTTCGACGTCGGTATCGCGGGCCAGCTCCTCGACGCATCGGGACCCCAGGGCGTGGAGCCCCTCGCGAAGGCCGTGCTCGGACGCACCGTGCGCAGCTGGGAAGACCTCGCGGGCCGTGGCGCGAAAGCGACGCCGGCGGCCGAGCTCCCGATCGAAGCGCTCTCGGGCTGGACCGGCGAGCAGGCGGCGGCGGTCGCCGCTCTGGTCGCGCCGCTCTCCGAGCGTCTCGAGGGGCTCGGCCTCTGGTCGCTCTTCGAAGACGTGGAGCTGCCGCTCACCCGCGTGCTGGCCGGGATGGAGCGTCACGGCGTGCGCGTCGACGAGGCCGTCCTGGCCCAGCTCTCGACCGAGTACGCGGGGCAGCTCGCGTCGATCGAGAAGGACATCTACGCCTCCGCCGAGGAGGAGTTTCTGATCTCGTCTCCGAAGCAGCTCCAGCGCATCCTCTTCGAGAAGCTGAAGCTGCCGGTGATCAAGAAGACGAAGACCGGTTACTCGACCGACGAAGGAGTGCTCGAGCAACTCGCCGAGCAGCACCCGCTGCCTGCCCAGATCCTCGCCTACCGACGGCTGTCGAAGCTGGTGAGCACCTACGTCGATGCGCTGCCACCGCTGATCGATGCGGGAACGGGTCGGGTGCACCCGACGTTCCACCAGCTGGGCGCCGCGACCGGACGTCTGTCGGCGACCCAGCCCAATGTGCAGAACATCCCGATCCGGACGGAGGAGGGCGTGCGGATCCGCGAAGCCTTCGTGCCGGCGGAGGGCTGCGTCCTGGCCTCGGCCGACTACTCCCAGGTCGAGCTGCGGATCCTGGCCCACTTTTCGAAGGACCCCAGCCTGATCGCAGCTTTCGAGCGCGGCGACGACATCCATCGGCAGACGGCGTCCGAAGTCTGGGAGGTCACCCCCGAAGAGGTGTCCTCGGACCAGCGTGCGCGCGCGAAAGCGGTGAACTTCGGCATCATCTACGGGCTGTCGTCCTTCGGCCTCGCCAACCAACTCGGGATCGCGAACGCGGAAGCCCAGGAGACGATCGACACCTACTTCGCACGCTATCCCGGCGTGCGCCGCTTCATCGACGAGACCATCGACCAGGCGAAGCACGATGGCGCGGTGCGCACCCTGCTCGGGCGACGCCGCGCACTTCCCGACCTGGGTTCGAGGAATCGCGCCCTGCGGCAGGCCGCCGAACGCATGGCGGTGAACACGGTGATCCAGGGGACCGCGGCCGATCTCATCAAACGGGCGATGCTCGATGTCGAAGCCCGTCTCTTCGAGATGGACAGTCGCGCTCGGCTGATCCTCCAGGTCCACGACGAACTCGTCCTCGAGGTGCCCGAGGCCGAGGCCGACGGTGTGTCCGGCGCAGTACGTGAAGTGATGGAGGCCGGCCTGCCGTTCGCCGTTCCGCTGCTGGTGGAGGTCGGGGTCGGCTCGAACTGGCGCGAGGCCCACTGAGGCGATCCGCCGGTTGCTCGGGACACGTTGCGCTCGGGCCGGCCTGATGCACCATGGCCCTTCCCGCGGAGCCAGCCCGGCTCTCCCGCGGGGATCGCGACCCGAATCCGAGGATCCAGGGGCGCGTCCCAGGGCCCTGAGGAGAACTCGACCGTTGGCGAAGCGCGCTCCGGGCCCCCCCACCGACGATCGTCCCCAGGAGAACTGGACCGACGAGGAAGCGATCGCCGGCGCGCGCGAGGGCGATCATCGGGCGTTCAAGGTGCTCGTCCAGCGCTACCAGGGCCGGGCCTACGGGCTGGCGCTGCGCATCCTGGGCGACCCGGACCGGGCCCGGGATGCGGTTCAGGAGTCCTTCCTGAAGGCCTATTCGGCCCTCGACCGCTTCGAGGGGCGCTCCGCCTTCTACACCTGGCTCTACCGGTTGGTCTTCAATCAGTGCATCGACATGAAGCGGCGCGACAAGACGGCGGGCCACCTGGAGTGGGACGACGAGGTCGCCCGCCAGGTGGTGCCGAGCTTCGAGGTCGGGCCCGGGGTCTCGGGCCTGGCGGACCCGGCCCACGAGGTCCACCGGGTCCAATTGCGTGAGGCTTTGGCGAAGGCGATCGAATCCCTGCCCGACGACGCGCGTCGTACGCTCGTCATGCGCGAAGTGGATGGTCTCTCCTACGCCGAAATCGCCAAAGCGCTCGAGATCCCGAAGGGGACCGTCATGAGCCGCCTCCACCACGCGCGACGCAGGGTCCGCAAGGCCCTGATCGAAGCCGGCGTCGTGGAAGGGGAACCCGAGAAGAGCGGAGACGCGGCATGAGCGAGCGCATTCCCGATTCCGTCCGCCTCCGGATCGAGGCCTACCACGACGAGGAGCTGTCCCGGTTCGGCCGCTGGCGCTTCGAGCGGGCGATGCGCCGCGATCCCGAGTTGCGCGTGGAGTTGCACCACCTGCGCAATCAGCGCCTCGCCCTCCAGAACCAGCTGCAGACCGAGGCCTTCGACATCTGGGACGAGATCGAGGAGCGCCTGCCGCCGGCAGCGCCGGCTCCCGTGGTCGAGGAGGCCCCGGGCTGGGATTGGGGGCTCGGCCGCTTCGGCTGGCCCGGCGCGGCCGTTGCCGCCACTGCCGTGGTCGCCGCGGTGTTCGCCTTCGGGGGGGCCGAGCCCGAGGCGCCGCCGGGGGGTATCGTCTCGTGGATCGACACCGGGGGCCACGACGTCATGCTGCTGCAGGGGGCGCCCGATACGACGATCATCTGGGTGGTCGGCGGGCCGACGACCCAGACTCCCACCGGAGGCACGCGATGATCCTGGGTGCGCCCACGCAGACCCGCCGTTTCCACCCGCTCCGCGGCTGGGCCCTTCTGCTCGTGTGCGCTCTGGCCGGGTTCGGCGCGGTCGCATCGGCCGAGGATGCTGAAGAGGTGCCGGTCAACGTAATCGTCGTCCACACCTCCGACGAGGCCGGCGGAGTCGATCCCCGGGCGAAGGACCTCGACGCGAAGCTGAAGGGCCAGCTCCGCTACAACCGCATGAAGGTGCTCCGCGAAGAGCGCGTGAACCTCAAGATGGACCAGGTGGGGACGATCCCGCTGCCCGATGGCCGCGCGGTGCGCGTTCAGCCCCTGCACAAGGGAAAGCAGGGCGTGCTGATGGCGGTCGACGTCGAGGACACCGTGAAGCTCGACGCGCGCGCCCCGAACCACCACAAGGTCGTGATCGGCGCGGGCGAGTACGAGGACGGGAACCTCGCCATCTCCATCGAACCCGACTACGCCGAGTAGACCCGGTTCGCGCCCATCCGCCGCCGGCGAGGCCCGGCCGCCACCCCGGCAAAGTGCCCCTCGCCGCCAAGGCCCGGAAAGAGCGGCCAAGCCACGTCGGGGCCGGTCCTTCTTGGGTCCAAACGCCCCCATTCTCGTTGGTGCGCGGGGCGGGCTCGAAACTTTTCGCACTCTCTTTGACACCTACTGGCGCAGAGAGCCACATCCCTATCAGACAGCAAAATATCCCCTTCCCAGGGAGGCCCGGGGTTCCACCTCGGGCCGTTCCTGTTTCTGGGGCCCGCTGTCGATCCGGCTGCGCCGGGGGGGCGACCGCCTCGAGGGCGCTGGAACGCGCGTCAGGCGAGCGAGAGCAGGTTGAGGCTGTAGCGGCCCTTCGTGTCGAGCCAACGCTCGGACAGGACGAGCCCGGCGCGCCCCGCCAGGTCCACGACTTCGCCCTCCGAGTACTTCGTAGAGTCCTCGGTGTGGATGAAGTCGCCCGCTTCGAATCGGTAGCCGCGGTCGAGGGCTTCGATGCGAACCTCACTCGAGCGTTCGCAGAGAAGGCCGAGCTCCACGCGGCCACCGTTGTCGATCACGCGCGCGCGGTGTCGCCAGGCGTCGAGCTCGAAGTCGCCTCCGAGCTCCCGATTGATCCGCGTGAGCAGGTTCTTGTTGAAACGCGCCGTGACGCCCTGCGGGTCGTCGTAAGCGTCCTCGAGGGTCGCGGTGTCCTTGCGGAGGTCGATCCCCAGCAGCAGGCGATCGTCTTCGGACATCTGCGCGCGCATGCCGCTCACGAACTGCAGCGCTTGCTCCCGCGTGAAGTTGCCAATGTTCGAGCCGAGCCAGGCGATCAGCTTGGGTTGGCGGGTTTCGCGGCCGACATGATGCAGGCCTTCGCGATACTCCCCGGCGATCGCCAGGATCTCGAGGGCCCCGTAGTCGGCGAGTAGCGCCTTCGCCGAGTCGTCGAGCATGGTGCGCGAGATGTCGACGGGGACGTAGCGAAGCCGACCCTGGCGGCGCAGGAACGCTTCGATCAGCAGGCGCGTCTTCGTGGAGCTCCCGCTCCCGAGTTCGGCCAGGGTGGAAGGGGTCGGGCAGGCGGCCACGATGGCGTCCGCGTGCTGCTCGAGGATCTCGTGCTCGGCGCGGGTGAGGTAGTACTCGGGAAGCTCGCAGATCTCCTCGAAGAGCTCGGATCCGAGCTCGTCGTAGAGAAAGCGGCAGGGGAGGGTACGTGGCTCTTTCCCGAGCCCGTCGGCGACGGCGCTGGCGAAGGAGTCCTGCGCTTCGGTGACCTCACCCTCGATCCATTCGTAGCGCGGCGATCGCTGCGCTCTCGGCATCTCACCTCCGGAGCGCGGGATCATGCACCTCTCGGCCACCGGACGCAAGCAGCCCCCGTGCTCCGTCGGAGCGGTAGCATGAAGCGGCGCGCCGCGTGCCCCGAGGCTCGATGAATACCCCTGCCCACGTCCTGGTGAACCTCGCGGTGCTCGACCGCTGGGCACCGCCGATGGTCCGTCGCTGGATCGCTGCCGGGGCCGTGCTGCCCGACCTGCCGATGTTCTTCTTCTACGCGTGGCAGCGCGTGCTCGGGCGACCCGACCGCGAAATCTGGGGCAGCCTCTACTTCGAAGCGGGTTGGCAACACTTCTTCGACGCCTTCAACTCGGTCCCGATCTTCCTCGCGTTGGCGATCGGGGCGTACACGACGAAGCGCTGGGGTGTCTGGTGGCTCTCGTTGAGCGTGCTCTTGCATTGTCTCGGCGACGCCTTCCTCCACCGCGAAGACGGACACCGGCATCTGTGGCCGCTCTCCGACGCGCGCTTCATGAGCCCGGTCTCGTATTGGGACCCGGCCCATCACGGAGTCTGGGGGAACGGCTTCGAGACCTTCGCGCTGCTGGCGTCGGTGTGGCTGCTGTGGCCCCGCTTCGGCGTGCGCGGGCGCGCGCTGCTCGGTCTCTTTGCCAGCGTCTCGATCGCGATCTGGCTCGGCTTCTACGTGCTCGGCGTGTTCGGGCCCGAGGTCGGCGCATGCCCCGACGGGCAGCCCACCTGCTGACGCGCGTGGGGCCTAGCCGGCCGGCGCATGCGGCAGCAGCACCTTCAGGGCCATGCCGCGCCGGGTCGACTCGGCGTCGATTTTCGCGTCCTGGGCACGGGCCGCGGTGAGCGGGTCGACGTGGAGCGTGACGTCCCCGCTGTGGACGACGAAGTCGCTGGGGTCGGAAGGCGAGATCACGAGTCGTGCCTGGTGGCGGGCGTCGACCAGGAGGCGCAGCACCTGATCCGGGGGCGCTTGAGACAGGCCCTGGACGAGCGCACCGGTGGCGGTCTCGCTGATCTCGATCGTGGGCGCCGTCGCATTCTCGGTGTCGAGGCCGAAGAGCGTGTGCAGCTCTCGACTGTCGTAGAGCTCGGTGATGATGTCGCAGCCTCCGACGAACTCGCCCTTCACGTAGAGCTGGGGGATCGTCGGCCATTCACTGAACTCCTTGATGCCGGCACGGAGTTCCGGATCCGAGAGCACGTCGCGCGTCTCGTAGTCGGCGACCAGCTGGTCGAGGAGCTGCACCACGGTGGCGGAGAATCCGCATTGGGGTGCTCCGCGCTCGCCCTTCATGAAGAGCAGTACGGGGTGGTTGTCGACGAGCTCTTGAATGCGCTGACGGGTGGCTTCTTCCAACGGCATCGCGCAAGGGTAACGCGACGGGTCGAGGCCCGCCGATCCGCCCCGAGCGCGGGGCCGGGCCACGCTCCGTGGGCGCTACCGTCCCGGCATGCTGCTGCGGCTCGAGGGGATCGGACGTCATTTCGGAGCGCGGGAGCTCTTCCGCGAGGCCGACCTGCACGTGGCGGCGGGGGATCGGATCGGGCTGATCGGTCGCAACGGGGTCGGGAAGACGAGCCTGCTGCGGATCGCGGCCGGCGAGGACGAGGCGGACGCAGGCCGGGTGATCCGGTCGCGCGGGGTGCGGGTCGGCCTGCTCCGGCAGGAGATCGATCCCGCGGCCGAGCGCAGCGTCCGTGAGGAAGCGGCGACCGCCACCCTTCACCTCGATGCCCTCGAGGCCGAGATTCGCGATCTCGAGAGCGAGATGGCGCAGCTGGGCGAACGCGGCGAGGAAGTGCACGATGCGCTCGCCGAGACCTACGATCGCCAGCGCAACGCCTTCGCGTTCGCGGGCGGTTTCGAGAGGGACGCCCAGCTCGAACGCGTCTTGGCGGGGCTCGGCTTCGCGGAGCGTGACTTCGACCAGCCGCTCTCGGCCTTCAGCGGCGGTTGGCTGATGCGGGTCGAGCTGGCGAAGCTCCTGCTCGGTGCCCCGGACATCCTGCTCCTCGACGAGCCCACGAATCATCTCGACCTGCCCTCGATCCAGTGGTTCGAGGAGACGCTGCGCGACTACCGTGGTGGCGTCATCGTGATCTCCCACGATCGCGCGTTCCTGCGTCGGCACGCGACGCGCATGGCCGAGCTCGAGCGCGGCGGGTTGATCGTGTTCGAGGGCGGCTATGACCGCTATCTCGAAGCGCGGGCCGCCCGTGAAGAAGAGTTGCGGGCCCGCGCGAAGAACCAGCAGCGGGAGATCGCCGAGACCGAGCGCTTCGTCGAGCGGTTTCGCTACAAGGCGTCGAAGGCGCGCCAGGTCCAGAGTCGGATCAAGGCGCTCGAGAAGCTCGATCGCATCGAGTCTCCCGAAGCCGGTGGGCGGACGCTGCGCCTCCGCATCCCGGAACCGAGGCGCTCCGGCGATTCCGTCGTCCAGCTGGAAGCGGCGACGAAGGCCTACGGAGACCAGGTCGTGTACGCCGGCGTCGATTTCGCACTGCGGCGCGGGGAACGCGTGGCACTGGTCGGCCCGAACGGCGCGGGGAAGTCGACGCTGCTCCGGATGGTCGCGGGCGTGCTGGCCATGGACGGGGGCGACCGCGCGCTGGGGCACCACGTCGACCTCGCCTTCTACGCCCAGCATCAGCTCGAGTCGCTCGATCCGAGTCGCACGGTCTACGAGGAGCTCGAGCGAGACGCGGTGTCCGACGACATTGCGCGGCTGCGCGGTCACCTGGGGGCGTTCCTGTTCTCGGGCGATGACGTCGAGAAGCGGGTGAGCGTGCTCTCGGGTGGCGAGAAGGCGCGTCTGGCTCTGGCGAAGCTGCTCCTGCGGCCGACGAACTTCCTGATTCTCGACGAGCCCACCAACCATCTGGACGTCGAGTCGTGTGAAGTGCTCGAGGGGGCGCTCTCCGACTACGCGGGCACGCTGCTCTTCATCTCCCACGATCGGGACTTCATCGACGCTCTGGCGACCCGTGTGGTCGACGTCCGCGACGGACAGCTCGAATCGTTTCCCGGGAACTACGACGACTACCAGCGCGGGCGCGCGAAGCGGGTCGCGACGGGCGAGGCCGAGACGACCACCCGGCGCACGGAGGCGACTGCCGCCCCGTCGAAGCAGGAGCGCATCGCCGCCCGCGAGCGGGAGAAGGCCCGCCAGCGCGCGCTCCAGCGAGAGAAGAAGCGCCTGGCCCAGCTCGAAGAGGAGATCCTCGCGCGCGAGGAGCGCTGCGAGGAACTCACCGGGGAGCTGGCCGCTCCCGACGTCTACTCGGACGCCGATTTCGTGCGGGCGACCGTCGCGGCGCGGGACGAGGTGCGGCAGGGGATCGACGCCCTGTACGTCGACTGGGAGGCCGCGGCCGCCGAGATCGAGCGCCTGGAAGGCGAGGCCGAGGCGCCGTCGGACGCCTGACCCGCGCGTGGTCGCGTTTCGCGTATGCTGCTGCCCCAGCGAGCGCCCAGGCGCGCTCGCCTACGCCAGCGAGGAGATTCCGTTGCCCGAATTCTGCACCGTCGAACGCGAGGGGCCGCTCTACATCGTCACGATGAACCGGCCCGAGGTCATGAACGCCCTGCATCCGCCGGCCAACTTCGAGCTGGCGGAAGCGTTCGATGCCTTCGTCGCCGATCCCGAGCTGTGGGTGGCCATCATCACCGGCGCCGGCGACCGCGCCTTCAGCGCGGGGAACGACCTGAAGTACACGGCGCAGAACGCAGGGAAGATGGGCGGCCCGGAGACGGGCTTCGCCGGCCTCACCTCGCGCTTCGACAACCCGAAGCCCGTGATCGCCGCCGTCGACGGCGTGGCCATGGGAGGTGGCTTCGAGATCGCGCTGGCCTGTGATCTGATCATCGCTGGTGATCGTTCGGTCTTCGCCTTGCCCGAGCCGCGCGTCGGTCTCGCCGCGCTGGCCGGCGGTATGCATCGTCTGCCCCGGGCGATCCCCCTGAAGCACGCGATGGGCATGCTCCTGACGGGCCGTCGCGTGAGCGCCGAAGAAGGCGAGCGCCTCGGGTTCGTGAACGAGGTGGTGCCCGCCGGGCAGGCGCTCGAGGGAGCGCGTCGCTGGGCCGCACAGATCCTCGAATGTGCGCCGCTCTCGGTGCGGGCTTCGAAGCAGTCGGCCTACGAGGGCCTCGATGCTCCGAGCCTCGAAGCCGCGTGCGGCGGATCCTACGAGCAGGTGCGCGCCATGGTGAAGAGCGAGGACTTCAAGGAGGGGCCCCGCGCTTTCGCCGAGAAGCGCGATCCGGTCTGGAAGGGGAAGTAGCCACGGCGAAACCCTGGACCGAGTTGGGACGGATCGCCTCACCCGGGGGCGAACTCGTCCTGCGCCAGCGCGGAGAGCGGGACTTCCTGATCACGGTCGACGGGCGCGTGCTGATGACGAGCACGGCGCATCGTTCCGAGTGCGATCTGGCGGCGTGGGTGTGCTCGGATCTCGAGCCGCCGCGGCCGCGGGTGCTGATCGGCGGACTCGGCATGGGGTACACCCTGCGCGCGGCCCTGGACGTTCTGCCCCCAGGTGCCCGGGTGTGCGCGGCCGAGCTCGAAACCGGCGTCGTCGACTGGTGCCGGGGGCCACTGGCACCGCTGACGGGGAACGCGATCGGGGATTCCCGGGTCGAGATCCGCGTCGGCGACGTGATGGAAGTCGTGCGCGAAGCCGCCGAGGGGCGACGTCCCGCCTTCGATGCGATCGCCATCGATCTCTTCGAGGGACCGCGGGGCGATCGGCGCGAGGAGACCCACCCGCTCTATGGCTCGGGAGCCTTGGGACTCTTCCAGGCGGCTCTCACCGAACGGGGCTGGCTCGGGGTGTGGTCCGAGGCGCCCGCCCAGGGCTTCGTCAAGCGCCTCGGGCGCCTGGGTTACGAGACCGAAACCCGACGCGCGGGCCGGGGCGGCCGGCACCATACGCTCTTTCGCGCGCGTCCCGCGCGTCAAGCCGCCCCCGGGTTCGGCCGAAACGCCGACCATGGACGCGCCCGCGGTTCTCATCGTCGACGACGGTGAGCTCGACGAGATCGAAGCCATCCTGACGGACCTCGGAGCCGCCGGCGAGCGCTGCTCCGACGGTTCGTTGGACCCGCTCCCGCGCCCCCGGGCCCTGCTCGTGACGTCGGGACCCCGGGCGATGGAGATGCCCCCTCTCATGGGCGAGGCCGAGCCGATCTGGGTGTGCCTCTACGGCCCGGACTTTCTGCCCCTGCGCGAACATTTGAAGGACAAGGGAGTTCACTACCTGGTCTCGGCGGAGCTTCCGCGCCGGGGATTGGCCCTGTTCCTGAACCAGCTCCTCCACGGCGGCTCGGACGAGCGCGGCGTGCGCCGGATCCCGCTCTCCTGTGCGCTCACCCTGGAGGTGGGCTTCGAGAAGCGGGCGGCCCAGCTGATCGAGCTGTCTCGCGAGAGCTGCGTGATCGCGACCGGAGAAGAGATCCCGGACGGGCCGCGCTTGAAGGTGTGTCTGCCGGCCGAGCTCACGGGCGATCAGAACCTCGAGCTCGAAGGCCAGTGGGTGCGCTCCGAGCGCGACGAGCGACCCGGCGAGGTCCCCCAGGTCCACTCGGTGATCCGCTTCCCGTCCTTGGGCGCCGACGACATGGCCCGGATTCACGATCTGCTCACCGGCCACGCGCCCGGCGCGCAGGTGACTCCGCTCGTGGCCGAGCCCGACACGGTCTCCGAGGATTCGCGCGCGGACTGGCTCTCCGACGATCTCCCCCCCGACTTCCAGGAGACCGCGGGCTGGAATCAGGAGCACGGAGAACGGCGACGCGATCCGCGCGTTCCCTACGACCGCCAGGTCGACGCGCTGCGCTGGCCGGGGCACGCGGGGTTGCGCACCGGGTTGGGACACGACCTGTCGCGTTCGGGTGTGCGCATCATCGCGGCGGCGCCGCCGCCGCTGGGCACGTCGCTCACGCTCGCCCTCTACGGCAGCAAGCGCGA
This sequence comes from Myxococcota bacterium, assembly GCA_039030075.1. Classification (NCBI taxonomy): domain Bacteria; kingdom Pseudomonadati; phylum Myxococcota; species Myxococcota bacterium. The sequence goes on from JBCCEW010000008.1 coordinate 41,443, forward strand.
GGAGCCCGTACTCGTCGACGCTGAAGTGGTGCGAGCCGGGGAGGGCGACGTCGGTCTCCGCTTCCTGCGGCTCGACCCGGGCCAGCGGCGCGGGATCGATCGCCTGATCGAGGCCGCTCCCCAGCTGGAGGATCTCGAGGCCGACCGCTCGCCCCTGCACATCGCGGAGATGATCCGCGACTAGATCGCGGACGGCGTGATGCGGTACACGATCCAGACCCCGAGCGCGCGATGAGTCAGACGAGTCGCGACGAGTCCGTCCAGCGACACGGCGGTGTGACGCCCCCGTTCCGGACGCTGCTGCTCTCCGCCGACCCGGACTGTCGCGCACAGGTCGAGCACGCATTGTTGCGCGGGCAGGACGAGGAAGAGTTCGCGCTCTTCTCGACCCATGACGTCGAGGAGGCGATCGCGCAGCTGGGTGCCGAGTCCTTCGAGGCACTCTTGATCGACCTCTCGGGTTTCGCCGGCGAGCGTCTGGCCCATCTGGAGCGGGTGCGGCGAGCCGGCGTGCGACTGCCGGTCCTGATCCTCTCCGACGAGGACGATCAGGACGAAGCGCTCGCGGCCCTGCGTACCGGCGCCCAGGACTACGTGGCGTTCCCCGCGGAAGGAGGGCGACGCCTCGTCCGCAGCCTGCGGCACGCGATGGAGCGTCATCGCCTGATCGACGAGCTCGAGGCGGCGCGCCACAGCGCGCTGCACGCGGCGACTCACGACGCGCTCACCCAGCTCCCGAACCGCTACCTGCTCGAACAGCAGATGCAGCGCGTGCTTCCGCAGGCCGCGCGTTCCCGCACCAGCGCGGCGATCCTCTACCTGGACCTCGATCGCTTCAAGTCGATCAACGACACCCTTGGCCACAGCGCAGGTGATGCGGTGCTGACCCAGGTGTCCCAGCGGCTCGCGCGCTGCACCCGCCTCGGCGACGTCGTGGCAAGGGTGGGCGGAGACGAGTTCCTCATCCTGCTGTCGGAGATCGGCGGCGATCACGCGCCCTCGGCTGTCGCCAACAAGATCCACGCCGAGATGCGCGAGCCTTTCCGGCTGAACGGCCGCGAGTTCTGGATCGGCGTCAGCATCGGGATCTCGGTGTTCCCGCGCGACGGTTCGAACCCCGAAGCACTGATCCGGAGCGCGGACCTGGCGCTCTACCAGGCGAAGTCGAACGGGCGTTCCCAGTCCCACTTCTACAACGAGGATCTGAATTCGGCGGCGCGTTCTCGACATGCCCGGGAACAGGGCCTTCGCAAGGCGCTCGAGTCGGGCGGATTGCGCATCGTCTACCAGCCGATCGTCGACGCCGGCTCGCTCGAAGTGGTGGGCGCCGAGGCGCTCCTGCGCTGGAACGATCCGACCCTGGGCGTCGTATCGCCGGCCGAGTTCATCCCGGTGGCCGAGGAGATCGGGTTGATCGTTCCGCTGGGCGACGCGGTGATCCGGACCGCCTGCGAGCAGCTCGCCCAGTGGAAGCGCGAAGGGCACCGACTGCGCATGATGGTCAACGTCTCGGCGCACCAGATCGCCGAGGAGCGGCTGCGCCGCACGGTCGTGCAGGCACTCTGGGATTCGGACATCGCGCCGGGCGAGCTCGAGCTGGAGGTGACCGAGAGCGCGTTGATGCGCGACGAGGACGAGGCGATCCGCACCTTTCGCGCCCTGAAGCGCATGGGCGTCGGAATCTCCCTGGACGACTTCGGGACGGGCTTCTCCTCGCTCAACTACCTCAAGCGCTTCCCGGTCGACACGGTGAAGATCGACCGTTCCTTCGTGCGTGATCTGGCCTTCGACGCCGACGACGCGGCCATCGTGGCGGCAATCCTCTCGATCGCGCGCCAGCTGGATCTGCGCGTCGTTGCCGAGGGTGTCGAGACCGAGGAGCAGCGCAGCTTCCTCTCGGAGCGCCGCTGCGACTGGCTCCAGGGCTTCCTCCTGAGTCCGCCGCTCCCCCCCGACGCGTTCAGGGAGCTCCTGCGGACAGGCATCGCACTGAAGAGCGACGACGGCGAGAGCTAGGAGCGCGTCGCCGGCTCCCCCAGTGCCTCGAGCCGACGGCGGGCCTCCTCGCGGAGGCCGGGGTACCAGTTCCCGTCGATGACCGTTCGAAGCAGGCGGCGCGCCTCTTCCTCGCGACCGGCATCGACATGGATCCGCGCCAGTCCGAGCAAGAGCTGGCCGTCCTCGGGATACCGTGTGAGCGCTCGCTCCACGATCTCTCGGCGCGTCTCGAGATCGTCGCCCGGGAGGCCCGCACCAAAGGTGCGGGCAATGCGCCACTCGAGACCGGGCGTGGTGGATCCCAGCCGTCGCGACCTCTCGTAGCGCGTCCGGGCTTCGCGCAAGCGCTCCCGGTCGACCTGCTTCTCGTTGACTGCCAGGCGGTACGCCACGTCGCCCGCCAGCTGCAGGACGGCGGGATCGTCCGGCGCCGAGGCCAGCGCGACGTCGACGGCACGGGATGCGCGATCCGTCACACCGAGGGTGGCTTCGGCAAGGCCGAACACGGCGTTCGCGCGCGGCGCCTCCGGGTCCCGGTACCACGGTGCGACGAGAGCCAGCGCGGCGGCGGCTCGGTAGTGCCCGAACTGGATCGTGGCCTCGGCGAGTTGCGCTGCCACGACCTCGGGCGCGAGCGTCCGGACTTCCATCTCGGGTTCGTCTTCCGGGATCGGTTCCTCGAAGTCGATCAGCCGATAGCGGGTCTTCAGGAACTCGAGGTGCGCCTCGACTTCCTCGTCGAAGGCCGCGAGCGACGTCCCGAAGGCGGTCTCGAAGGCGCTCCGCCAGGGCTCGCCCACCGCCAGGCGCTCGAGGTAGTCGACACCGGCGTCGAGAGGGGATTCACCGCTCGGGCGCCGCCCGGTGTGCAGGTAGTGGACGACGAGCCATGCGTTCGCGTAGTACGCGTGGAGGTCTTCGTGCGGGGAATGCGTCGGGTCCAGCAGTTGCCAGACCGGGATCCGCCCGCGCGCCGCGAGCGCCATCGCCCGCATCGTCTCCGGCCGGCCGATGGTCGCCAGATCGTGGCGAACCTGGGTCGATTCCAGGAACTCGGCGAGTCCCTCCGTGTACCAGGTCGGATAGCGGATCCGCTGCTGCGCCATCAGCTCGTGGACGATCTCGTGGGAGAGGGTCGCCCGGGTGTCGTCGACGTTCTGGATCGGGGCGACGATCAGGCCACCCGAGTGGATGTTCGCGCGAACACCCCGGGCGAAGTCCGGGAGCACGGCGGCGAGAACCTTCGGGTCCGCGATGGCGTAAACCGTGGCTCGTTCCGTCGGGACCACCTGGGTGGCCCGCGAGAGGAGTCCCGCGAAGCGCTCGAGCTCCGTTGCCGCCACCCGCGCTGCCTCGGGAGGGGCGTCCGATCGCACCCGGAACGTCGGGGTCTCGACCTCGATCCAATCGCGCGCGGACAGGTCGATGGGCGGGTAGTAGGGGCGTGCGACGCGTCCCGAGCTGCAAGCGCAGACGAGCGTGAGGGCGATGACCAAGAACAGGGAAATCGGCTTCATGGTTCGAAGGACAGCAACGGGTGAAACGCGAGCTGCACACCTTCGCGCGTGTGCTCGGGGTCGGTCAACAGGCGGTCGGCCGGGCGGGCGGCGTCGCGGTGGGGGCGGTTGTCCTCGGTGATGCTGCCTTCGCGCAGACGCACCTTCACTTCACTCGTCTTGAGGCGAAACGTGATGTCGAGCCCGCCGATGCCGTGAAAGACCCTTCGGCCATCGCGGTCATAGGCCTGGACGAGCAGCGACATGACCGGCCACTGGCCCCCGCGGAGGGAGCCTCCGGCGCCGTGCACGCCACCGACGGTCCTGCGCACTCCATCCCAGCGCAGGGAGGTTCAGGCCGGGTGAGCCGTGCGTACGACCAGGTCGCTCATCAAAACGACGTCGAAGTCGCCGTAGCGCGAAAGCTGCTCGAAGAGTTTCGCTGCCGCGGGCTGGGGCAGCGGAGGGAACGGGCGCCTTCGGGAGGGCTTGGTGAACTCGACGTTCTTCGTGGCCTGGCTCCAGGCACGGCGGTAGCGAAACGGCGTCGTCTCGACCTGGGTCTTCCCGTGCTCGTCGAGATACGCCTTGATCATCTCGAAGGTGTAGTCGCGACCGTCCTGGAGCTCGGGCGCGACGCTACCCATGGCATTGATCGGGGCCAGGAAGACTCCCGTGAGCTCCGGCGCGCCCTCGTAGCCGGGTTCGATCGTGTAGGGGTGACGGGGCACGGTGCCGCACGCGATCCAGGCCACACAGACGATCACGAAGGCCCACCGCATCTCATCCCCCCTTCGTCGGAGCGAAGATCTGAAAGCTCTGGCGCTCCAGGATCGCATGGTCCGCGACGCGGACGTAGCCCGCGGCTTCCATCTCCCGGACGATCGCATCGGGCTCGCTGTAGTGGCCGAAGGTGCGCGGGAACCAGCTGCGGTCGTCGAGTTCGACGATGGCGACGCGACCCCGCGGTGAGAGGTCGCCGAGCACCCCGCGGAAGTAGTCCGGGCGGTCCTGGATGTGATGGTAGGTATTCGAGAGGAACACCAGATCGATCTCGCCGTCGGGAAGCTGCGGATCCTCGAACGCGCCTCGGACCACCTCGACGTTGGTCCGGCCTTCGTCCGCGACACGACCCGTGAGGTACTCGAGCATGTCGTCGTCGACGTCCACGGCGAAGACACGACCCTCGGCTCCCACGGCGTCGGCGAACCGGAAGCTGAAGTAGCCACCGCCGGCGCCGATGTCGGCGACGCGATCGCCCGGGGAGATCTCCAGGAGGCGAAGGACCTGGTCGGGCTGCTGCCAGCCGTCCCGTGAGAAACCCTCGTAGCCGAAGCGCTTCCAGGCGCCGCAGCCGAGCGCGAGGCAGGCGCAGAGCAGGCAGAGCAAGGCCGGGAAACGTCGGGGCATGGCGTTCTCCGTCGGGCGCCCCGCCAGCTTGCCAGAATCGGCGGCCGGCCTGAACCCCGCAGGGCGCGGCTCGGCTTGCCAGGGCCTGCCCGAACTTGCTTTGCTCCCGGGGTGAACGCCCCCGCACCCCGTTCTCGTTGGCTCGCCGCCGCCCTGTTCCTGGCCCTGGCCGGGGGGTCCGTGCCGGCAGCAAGTCAGCTTGCGTTCGGCGACGACGACCGCGTTCCGCTGGGCGCCCTCCTCGAGGTGATCGTCGAGGGCGAGGAGCTCTTCGCCTTCGACGCCCAGACCGGCGGCACCTCGGTGGAGCGACTTCGCGTCGGTGAAACCGTCCTGTGGAGCGACAGTCGCGGACTCCTGGCGGTCGTGATCACCGACCAGCGCATCCTCGCCATCGCGACTCGGTCGTCACGTTGGCAGAGCGTCGACTACGAGCGGAGGGAGCCGCCGCCCCGTTCGGCCCTGCTCGGAGACCGTGTGGCGCTGGTGCCGCTCGCGCGCCGTGTGCTCGGGTTCCTGGGGACGACCAGTCGCTTCTCGGAGGAGCGGCTCGGACCGCATCAAGAGCTGCGCGCGACGCGCGTGGGCGCCAACGTCGGGATCGTGGTGACCGATCGCGAAGCGCTCGGGCTGTCTCCCAGCGCGGGCGGCTTCTTTCCGATTCGGCTCCAGCTCAAGGAGAAGATCCGCGCCGTCGAGGCGGCTTCGAACCTGGCCACCGTTCGCACGAGTCAGCGGATTCTCGTCTTTCGCTCTCCGAGTGGCACCTGGGCCGAGCGCCGTCACTGAGGCTTCGGTTCGTTCCAACCCAGCGCGGCGTGGATCGCGTGATACACGTAGCTCTGCTCGCGGACTCCATGGAAGAGTGCCGCGCCCGGGCCGTCGGCGTAGAGCGGAACGTCTTCCCCGGCGTGGGTCTCCGCGATCAGCGGCACCGCGCTCTCCTGGAGGTAGCGCGGGTGCATCGTGTCCACCTCGCCGAGGTCGGGCCGCCCCTTCGTCACACCCTCGGCCTTGCGCGGGAAGTGGGGCAGCTGCTTCGGCCCCTCGGGTTGGGAATCGGAAGCGCCCGGGTAGCCGGGCCCGTTGGCATAGCCCAGGGTCGTGTAGGGAAGTCCGCTCGCGTCCTTCGCCGGTTCGGTCTGGGGCTCGCCGTGCACGTCGTTGCCGTGCACGAGGCCGAGGATCGGATTTCCGCGCGTCGGGTAGCCGGCGACCGTGAAGACGTGGCTGTGGTCGGCGGTCACGACGATCAGGGTCTCCGACAGGTCGACGCGCTGGACCGCCGTCGCCACCGCATTCGAGAAGGCGATCGTGTCGTGGAGGGCGAGGAACGCGCTCGAGGCGTGGTGCCCGTGGTCGATGCGGCCCGCCTCCACGAGCAGCACGTAGCCTTCGTCACCCTGGGCGAGGCGCTCGATCGCGACGCCGGTCATCTCTGCGAGGGAGGGCTCGCCGGCGCCGTCGCGCGGGCGCTGGGCCTCGAACTGCATGTGGGACGGCTCGAAGAGACCGAAGAGCGCACCGGGTTCGGTCGGCGAGAGCGTCGTCAGCTGCTCCCGATTCCAGACGAAGTGGCGGTCCTTGCCCCCGGCGCGCCAGCTCTCGATCAGATTCTCGCCGTCCTTTCGAGCGCCTTTCTTCTCGGGGTACTCGGGATCGGCGGTGGTATTCGGCAGGAACTGGGCGCGGCCGCCCCCGAGGATGACGTCGAGGCCGGACCCGTTGGCGAACTCGACGAGCTGGCGCGCAATGTCGCGGACGCCCGCCGCCTGCGCCTCGTCGCTGAGGTCCGCGTCGGACTCCCAGTCGCGTTCGCTCGTGTGAGCGTAGGCGGCCGCGGGGGTGGCGTGGGTGATGCGCGCCGTGCTCACGATTCCGGTGCCGACGCCCCGCGCCTTCGCCTCTTCGAAGAGGGTCCGCAGGCGCAGCGCTGCGTCGGCCGGTCGCCCGCGCGGTGCGGAGGGCGACAGGTTGATCACGCCCGCGCGTGTCTTCACGCCGGTGAGCATGGCCGTCGCCGTCCCCGCCGAGTCGGCCACCTGCTGGTTCGTGTTGTAGGTCTTGACCAGTGCGACGTGGGGCAAACGCTCGAAGGCCAGCGTGTTCTCCTCGCCGGGCTGGCCCCGCAGCTGTCCTTCGAAGATCCGGGCTGCGGTCACCGTGCTCACGCCCATGCCGTCGCCGATGAACAGGATCACGTTGCGGGCGGGCCGGGAGAGTGGGGAGCGGTCGAGTGCGCGCTGGACCGCGGCCTGGCCCTGTCGGCGCCAGGCGTCCGCGCTCGGGTCCGCCCGGCCCGGGACGGGGTTCGCGAACAGGACCCAGGCGCCGAGAGCGAGAGCGGAGAGGGGTGCGAATCGCTTCATTTCGAGGCTCCTGCGCGTGCAGGACGGGCGCGGCGGCACACCCCCTGCTGTTCGAGTTCGCGTCGTGCCTGCCCAGCCCAGTCCTTCTGGGCCCGGGGGTTGGCGGGGCTGGGGTGCAGGATCCGCGCGTGTCTCACGCGGTCGCCGAGCACGGTCTGCGCGCGCTCGCTGGCAAACGCCCCGATGCCGACGACCCAGCTGGGTTCGAGCACGGTGACCACGCGCCGCAGGTGGCGGTCGCAGGCGACGTAGAGCGCCTCGCGCTCCGCCACGGGCAGCTTGTCGGGGGTGCGGTTGCGTCCGCTCGCTTCCATGAAGAGGAGAGGGCAGTAGTTCGCGATGAAGAACTGGCGGAAGAACCGCCCCGGGGTTCCGAACTCGCTGCGAATCGCGCCCCACACGCGGGTGCCACTCACCTCGCTGCGCTCGCAGCCGAAACCCTGAATCGGTCGCTTCGGATGCTCGCGCTCGGGCCGACCCACCGCCGCTTCCAGTCCGAGGAAGTCGCGCACGAAGCCGACCTCGCCGAAGGGAACGCCTGTCTGGGCCATGCCGAACGGGCCGGGGTTCATGCCGAGAAACACCACCCGCTTCCGCGCTTTCGCGTACGTCTCGAGGTAGCGGTCGTGGGGCTTCCGCGCGTAGTCGAGCGGGTCGTAGACGTGACTCACGGGCGCGGCGAACGAGAGCTCGCGCAGCTCGCGGCTGAGTCGCCGGGCGGCCTGGCGGAGGGCGCCGGCTGTGGTGGGGGGCATGGGATCCTCCGGAGCGAGTGCGTACCGAACCGGGGGCGGCGGTGCGAGGCCGGTTCGAGCGCGGCGGCCGAGGCGGACGTTGGGTCTCAAGGGAGGCCTTCGACCTGTCGAATTGCTATGTCACGGGTCCGGAGCGAATCCGGGGCCACGCGGCAAAGGACTCCAGAAAGTGCGTATTCCCGCCGATTTGCGAGGTTCGCTGCGGATCGCGGAAGAGCGGTCCCGAGGGTGGTCCCCTCGGGCTAGTCTACGCGGCCGAGGGGGGTCGATGAGCGCAGGGCAGGGGGTCGAGACCCGGGTTCGCCTGGAAGGGGTGGAGCTGGCTTTCGGCGAGCGCGCGATCTTCCGCGGTCTGGACTGCGAGTTTCCTCGCGGACAGATCTCGATGCTCCTGGGCGGGAGCGGCGCGGGCAAGAGCACCTTGCTCCGCACCGTGGCCGGCCTCGCGCGGCCGCAGCGCGGTCGCGTGGAAGTGGCTGGCGAAGACATCACTGCGATGTCCGAGCGCGATCTCTTCGGCGTGCGCCAGCACATCGGCATGCTCTTCCAGCACGGGGCGCTGCTCGATGCGATGAGCGTGTTCGACAACGTGGCGCTTCCGCTGCGCGAGCACACGAAGCTCTCCGAGCAGGACGTGGCCCAGGAGGTCGAACGTCGCCTCGTCGCGGTGGGGCTTCCCGATACGGGACATCTCTTCCCGCGCGAACTCTCGGGCGGCATGCTGCGACGCGCGGCCCTGGCGCGCGCGATCGTCACCGACCCGGAGATCGTGCTGTGTGACGAGCCCTTCTCCGGTCTCGATCCCGTGAACGTGCGCCGCATCGAGAAGCTCTTCACGACATTGAACGAGCGACTGGGCCTCACCCTGTTGATCACCTCGCACCACATTCCCTCGTCGCTGCGGATGGGTCACCAGATCGTGTTCCTGCAGGACGGGAAAGCGGTGCGGGGCGCACCCGAGGCGATCCGGTACCACGACGATCCCCGCGTCGCCGGCTTCTTCGCGGCCGAGCTCGATGCAGATGCCGAGCCCGAGGAAGAGCTGTGAAACCGCTTCGCGATCTCGGCTATCGCACGGTGTCCTTCGTCGGGCATCTGGGTCGCATCGCGACCTTCGTGGGTGAGATCTCGCTTCACGTGTGGCGGCCGCCGTGGCGGCTGCGACGATTGATCGCCGAGCTCTACGACGTCGGCGTGCTCTCCCTGGCGATCGTCTGCCTCTCCGGAGTGACCGTTGGCGCGGTCCTGGGCCTCCAGGGCTATACGACCCTCGCGCGCTTCGGCGCCGAGAGCAGCCTCGGCGCCGTCGTCGGCCTGACGCTGGTGCGCGAGCTCGGGCCGGTGCTCACCGCGCTGCTCGTGACCGGTCGCGCCGGCTCCGCGATGGCGGCAGAGATCGCCTCGATGGTGCAGACCGAGCAGCTCGATGGCTTGCGGATGATGTCGATCGATCCGGTCGACTTCGTCGTGACCCCGAAAGCACTGGCGATGCTGCTGGTGATGCCGATGCTGAATGCGCTGTTCATCGCGTTCGCGCTCTTCGGAGGCTACGTCGTCGGCGTGGAGCTGCTCGGGCTCGAAGGCGGCACCTACGTGTCGAGCATGGAAAGCTCGATCACTTTCGAGAACGACATCGCCGGTACCCTACTGAAGTCGGTCATCTTCGGCGGCCTGATCGGCGCCATCGCCACCTATCGCGGCTTCATCAGCGAGCCGACGTCCGCCGGCGTGTCCGCTGCGACGACGGGGACCGTGGTCACCGGGTCGGTCGCCGTGCTCCTCTTCGACTACGTCATCACCGCGCTCTGGGGCGTCTAGCCCAGTCCTGGGAGGTTCCCGCATGCAACCGTCCGCCACCCGCGATCTCATCGTCGGCCTCTTCGTCGCCGCTGGCCTCGCCACCATCGCGTATCTCTCGATCCAGGTGGGTGGGGTGAGCTACGCCGGACGCGGCGGGCTCGAGCTCTACGCCACCTTCGACGAGATCGGTGGCCTGAAGGCGCGCGCTCCCGTCGCGATCGCCGGCGTCACGGTCGGCCAGGTGCGCTCGATCGATCTCGACGAGCTCTTGCGCGCGCGGGTGACCCTCGAGGTCGACGCGGACCTCGAGCTGCCGATCGACTCCTCGGCGGGCATCCGGACCCAGGGCCTGCTCGGTGACCAGTTCATCGCGTTGGAACCCGGCGGCGAGGACGCGCTGCTCCAGAGCGGCGAGGAGATCGAGTTCACCGAGAGCGCCCTCTCGATCGAGCGACTGATCGGCCGCTTCGTGCAAGACTCGGGCATCGATTCGGACTGAGGGCTCGCGCCCGGCCCACCGAAAGGAAGGCGCTCTGCTCATGCACCGATCTGCCCGGTTCCTCGCCCTCGCGCTGCTCGCGGGGGCCATCGGGTCGCTGCCCTTGTCGTCCCTGGGTGAAGAAACGGACGTGGAAAACGTCGAAACCGCGGATCCGGTGCCGAGCTCCGGCGTTCACGACCCCTGGGAGCCGCTCAATCGCGCGACCTTCGCCTTCAACGACACCACCGATCGCTGGTTCCTCGAGCCCGTGGCGATCGGATGGGACACAGTCGTGCCACATCGGGCACAGCAGGGGATCTCCGACTTCTTCGCCAACCTGGCTTTTCCACGGCAGTTCGTGAACGCGGCCCTGCAAGGGAACGGCGAAGCAGCTGGCCACGAGTTCGGACGCTTCGTGATGAACACGCTCTTCGGGCTGGGCGGACTCCTCGACCCGGCGACCGCCGTCGGCATCCCGAACCCGTCCGAGGACTTCGGTCAGACCCTGGGCGTCTGGGGCGTACCGGCCGGGCCCTATCTCGTGATCCCCTTCCTCGGACCCTCGAACCCGCGCGACGCGGTCGGGCTCATCGTGGACAACTTTCTCGCCGTCGAGCGCTGGTTCGTGCCCGCCACCGTTAGCTACGTCGCCACCGCGACCGAGATCGTGAATCTGCGAGCGCTGTCGATCGAGACGATCCGGGCCGAGCGCGCATCGGCCTTCGATTTCTACGCGGCGGTCCGCAGTGCCTCCGTGCAGTTCCGCGCGAATCAGGTGCGCGACCGCGAGGAGGCGCCCGACGCGTCCGACGCGGACGAGGATCTCTACTATTTCGACGATGAAGAGGAGTACGACGATGCGCTTGAAGCCGATGAGTAGGGCTTGGCTGGCTGCGGCTCTGGTGGTCACCTGGACGCTCCCCGCGCAGGCCAGTGAGGGCGGGGCGACGGCCCTGATCGAGGAAACCGTCGCGCAGGTGATCGACGTTCTCAAGGACGACGCGAAGTCGACCGCCGAGCGTCGCAAGGAGCTCGAGGCGATCGCCCATGCGCGCTTCGACTTCCGCACGATGTCCCGGCTCGTACTGGGGCGGAACTGGAAGCGACTCGACGATGGCCAGCGCAGCGAGTTCGTCGAGGCCTTCACCACCTACCTCGCCAACGACTATGGCAGTCGCCTCGACCGCTACGAGCAGGAAGAGGTCGCCGTGACCGGCGAGGAGCCGAAGCCGCGTGGCGACGTCGTGGTGAAGACACAGATCGTCGGCGGGGAGAACGACGGCGCCCAGGTCGACTACCGGATGCGCCACCGCAACGACAAGTGGCGGATCATCGACGTCGTGATCGAAGGCATCAGCCTGGTGGCCAACTTCCGGGACCAGTTCTCCGAGGTGATCGGAAATCAGGGCCCGGAGGGGCTGCTCCGCAAGCTGAAAGAGAAGAACGCCCAGAACGCGACTGCCTGAGCCGTCCGTCCGCACGACCCGCGGGAGCTATTTGACGGCGATGATGTGGGCGACCCAGGCCGGATCGCCCTCGGCGCGCTCCCGGCGGGAGAACACGTCGTTGCCCTCGCCGGTCTTGCGGTCGGTGCCTTCCCAGTAGACGTGGGCGTCGGAGAAGCCCGCCTCGGCGAGCAGCTCGCGGAGTTCGGGGATCGTCCAGATCCGCCAGTCGTAGCTGAAGGCCCGGCGCATCTCGCTGCCGTCCGGGAACTTGAAGTGGATCCGGTTCTCGCCCCGATGGGAGATCGGGTCGAAGGACTTCTGCTCCCAGACGTAGATGAAGTCGTCGAACTCGGTCTCTTCGACGAGGGCCTCCATCGCCTGGCCACCCCCGTACACGTCCAGAAAGAGCAGGCCATCGCTCTTCAGCGTCGCGCGCGCGGCCTCGAAGTAGCGGACCAGCTCGGGGCGCGTGTCGAAGAGGAAGTAGGAGAAGTTGTAGGCGACCGTGACGTCGACGGGTTCGTGGCCCACCGTGCGTACGTCGCCCTCGATCAGCTTCACCCGCGACTGTTGATCGGGAGTGAGCGCCGCGACGTTGTTCCCGCGACCCCAGTCGAGGGGCTCCGGGTCGAGGTCTATCGCGAAGGCGGTGTTCTCGCGGTGTCGGGCCACCCAGGCGCAGGAGAAGGCCGACGTGCCCGCGAAGTCCTCACGCATGCTGCGCGCCGGTCGCCCGCGCGTCTTCTTGAAGGTGCGGTCGAGGAAGGCGACGTCCACCTCGGGTTCTTGCACGCTGCGCTGGTAGTAGACGTACTTGTCCGCGCGCTGGGCGAGGGTTCGGCGTCGAGCCATGCGAAAGAGTTCCTTGGAACGCGTGGAGGCGCGATCGGGTACGAGGGAAGGAGTTCGCGAGCCGGATGCTGACGCAACCGGGCGCTTCCCACAATGGTTGGCGCGGAACGAACCCACGCCGCGTGTGCCGGCTCAGGCTTCGGGGTCGTAGCCCAGGTTCGGCGCGAGCCAGCGCTCCACCTCTTCGAGGGTCATGCCCGTACGCTGGGCGTAGTCCTCGGCTTGATCGCGGTCGATCCGGCCCACGGTGAAGTACTTCGCGTCCGGGTGGGCGAAGTAGAGCCCGGACACGCTGGCTCCCGGCATCATCGCGTAGCTCTCGGTCAGCTCGATCCCGACGGCGGGTGCGTCGAGGAGCCGGAAGAGGTCTCCCTTGCGGGTGTGGTCGGGGCACGCCGGGTATCCGAACGCCGGTCGGATGCCGCGATAGCGCTCGGCGATCAGGTCCTGGTTCGAGAACGACTCGCCCTCGCCGTAGCCCCAGTCGCGACGCGCCTGGGCGTGCAGGTACTCCGCGAAGGCCTCGGCGAAGCGGTCGGCCAGGGCCTTCACCATGATCGCGTTGTAGTCGTCGAGGTCCTTCTCGAAGTGGCGCGCCAGGTCCTCGGCTTCGACACCGGAGGTCACGGCGAAGGCGCCCACCGTATCGCGCGGTCCCCCATCCGACGCAGCGACGAAATCCGAAAGCGCGTAGTGGGGCTTGCCGTCGGCCTGGGGCGACTGCTGGCGCAGCATCGGGAAGCGCGCGAGCTCGCCGTCGCCCTCGGGCGCGTAGAGCACGAGGTCGTCGCCCTCGCGGGCCGCGGGCCAGAAGCCGTAGACGCCGCGGGGCGTCAGCTGGCGCTCGCGCTTCATCTGCGCGAGCAGCTCCTGGGCGTTCTCGAAGAGCTCGCGTGCCGCGGCGCCCCTCTCGGGATGGTCGAGGATCTTCGGGTACTTCCCCTTGATCTCCCAGGCCGCAAAGAAAAAGGTCCAGTCGATGTAGGGCTCGAGATCCTCGAGGGTGACGCCCTCGACCTCGCGCCGGCCGAGGAAGGCGGGCTCCTGGGGGGCGGCCGCGAGCTCCGGTCGCTTCGTGCGCGCATCGGCCAGCGACACGAGGGGGCGCTGGTTGCGTCCCTCGTAGACGTAGCGGAGGTTCTCCTGGACCTGGCGGTTCTCGGTGTCGAAGGTGCGCTTGCGCCCGGCGTCGAGCAGCGAGGACACCACACCCACGGCGCGCGAAGCATCGTTCACGTGGACGACGCTCTCGTTGTAGCGCGGAGCGATCTTCACCGCGGTGTGCTGACGACTGGTCGTCGCGCCGCCGATCAGGAGCGGCAGCTTCATGCCGCGACGTTCCATCTCGGCCGCCACGTGGCTCATCTCGTCGAGGCTGGGCGTGATCAGCCCTGACAGCCCGACGATATGCGCGCCCTCCGATTCCGCGGCATCGAGGATCTGGTCGGCCGGCACCATCACCCCGAGATCCACGATCTCGTAGTTGTTGCAGCCGAGCACCACGCCCACGATGTTCTTGCCGATGTCGTGGACGTCGCCCTTGACGGTGGCCATCACGATCTTGCCCTGGCTCTGGGAAACGTCGCCGCTGGCGCGCTTCTCGGCCTCCATGAACGGCGTCAGGTAGGCGACGGCACGCTTCATGGCGCGCGCGCTCTTCACCACCTGGGGCAGGAACATCTTCCCGGCGCCGAACAGGTCGCCGACGATCTTCATGCCGTCCATGAGGGGTCCTTCGATCACGTGGAGCGGGCGATCGAACTGTTGGCGCGCCTCTTCGGTGTCCTCTTCGATGAAATCGACGATGCCGTTCACGAGGGCGTGGGAAAGACGCTCGGCGACGGATGCTTCGCGCCAGGAGAGGTCGACCTCGCGCTTCTTGCCGCTGCCCTTCACGGTCTCGGCAAGCTCGATCATGCGCTCGGTGGCGTCGGGGCGGCGGGCGAACAGGATGTCCTCGACGTGCTCGAGGAGTTCCGGCGGGATCTCCTGATAGACGCCGAGCTGGCCCGCATTGACGATGCCCATGTCCATGCCGGCCTGGACGGCGTGGTAGAGGAAGGCCGTGTGGATGGCTTCGCGGACGAGGTCGTTGCCGCGGAACGAGAACGAGAGGTTCGAGACTCCGCCACTCACCTTTGCGCCCGGGCAGCGCTCTTTGATCAGCCGGGTCGCCTCGATGAAGTTGATGGCGTAGCGGTCGTGTTCCTCGATCCCCGTCGCGATCGCGAGGATGTTCGGGTCGAAGATGATCGCCTTCGGGTCGAAGCCGACCTCGTCGACGAGCAGCCGGTAGGCGCGCTCGCAGATCTCGATCTTCCGCTCGGTGGTGTCGGCCTGGCCCACCTCGTCGAAGGCCATGACGACGACGCCTGCTCCGTAGCCCTGGACCTTGCGGGCCTTGTCCAGGAAGTCGGCTTCGCCTTCCTTCAAGCTGATCGAGTTCACGATGCCGCGACCCTGGACGCACTTCAGGCCGGCCTCGATCACGCTCCACTTCGAGCTGTCGATCATGATCGGCACCCGCGCCACTTCCGGCTCGGTCGCGATCAGATTCAAGAAGGTGGTCATGGCCCGCTCGGAGTCGAGCATGCCCTCGTCCATGTTGACGTCGATGATGTTGGCCCCGCCGCGCACCTGGTCGAGCGCGACCTCCACGGCGGTCGTGTAGTCGTCCTTCTTGATCAGGTTGGCGAAGCGGCGCGAACCGGTGACGTTGGTGCGCTCGCCGATCATCAGGAAGTTCGATTCCGGCCGGATGGCCAGCGGCTCGAGCCCGCTGTAGAAGGCGATCTCGGCCGGCTCGGCCGGCACTTCGCGCGGCACCATTCCGTCCACCGCCTGGGCGATGGCCGCGATGTGGCCGTCGGTGGTGCCGCAGCAGCCGCCGACACCATTCACGAGGCCGCTCTCGGCGAATTCGCGCAGGAAACCGGCGGTGGTTTCGGGGGTTTCGTCGTAGCCGCCGAAGGCATTCGGCAGGCCGGCGTTGGGATAGACGGTGACCGGGATCGGCGCGACTGCGGCGAGTTCGGCGAGGAACGGGCGCATCTCGGTGGCGCCGAGCGCGCAGTTGATCCCGACCGACATCGGGTTCGCGTGGCGCACGGAGGTCCAGAAGGCTTCGACGGTCTGACCCGAGAGGGTGCGCCCGCTCTTGTCGGTGATCGTGACCGACAAGAGGATCGGCAGCTCGACGCCCTTCTCCTCGAAGACGTCTTGGGTCGCGAGGATGGCGGCCTTCGCGTTCAGCGTATCGAAGATCGTCTCGATCAGGATCACGTGGACGCCGCCCTCGATCAGGCCGGCGACCTGCTCGGCGTAGGCGGTGCGCAGGGTGTCGAAGTCGATGTCGCGGAACGCGGCGTCGTTCACGTCGGGTGAGATCGACAGTGTCTTGTTGGTCGGGCCGACGGCCCCCGCCGCGATGCGCGGCTTGTCGGGCGTGCGCTCGGTCCAGGCGGTCGCCGCTTCCACGGCGAGACGCCCGGCTTCGCGGTTCAGCTCGTGGACCACCGACTCGGTGCCGTAGTCGGCCTGGGCGATGGAGGTGCCGCTGAAGGTGTTGGTCTCGATCAGGTCGGCGCCGGCGGCGAGGTAGGCGTCGTGGATGTCGCGAATGACGTCTGGCCGGGTGAGCACCAGCAGGTCGTTGTTGCCCTGCAGGTCCTGGGAGTGATCGCGAAAGCGCTCGCCCCGGAAGTCGGCTTCGCCCAGGTCGCGGCCCTGGATCATCGTGCCCATCGCCCCGTCGAAGACGAGAATGCGTTCGGCGAAGATCGCTTCGAGGGTCTTCCGCGCGTCTTCCGGCTGTAGCGCCACCTTGGCTCCTCCTGGACGTGCCGACTGGGATCGGCGCATGGCGAGCGTCGCACCTCGCGGCCCGATTGGCGTGGCCCGACAGGGCACTCGCTGCCAGCCCCTGCATCGCGGGACCTGGCCGCGGAGTTTAGATCAATATCAGCCTATCTCAATTCCCTGATGCACGGTGATCCCCCCAGGGGAAGATGTGTGATCAGGCCTGGAGCGAGAAGCCGAGGACGCTCTCGAGCTCGCCCAGGGCCTGGCCGGGCTGGTCGACCTTGATCGTCGTCATGCCGAGCTGCCGGGCGGTCTTCAGGTTCCGCCCGATGTCGTCCAGGAACACGGCGGCCGCCGGGGCGACGCCCAGCTCCTGACAGGCGTGTTGGTAGATCGCGGGGTCCGGCTTCTGGAGACCCAGCACGCTCGACTCGAAGAAGGCGTCGAAGTGCGAGCGCAGGGCCCGCGTCCCGTCGTCGCGCTCTTCGGACGCCCAGTTGTTGGTGAGCGCCGCGGCGCGCAGGCCGTTCGACCGGATCCGTGCGATCGCATCGAGCATGGCCTCGCGCGGCTTCGAAGCTTCCGCCATGCGTTCCATCATCGTGCGCGCGTCGATCCGTTCACCCGCGGCGGCGCAATCGGATTCGAAGGCGGGGATGAACGCCTCGAGCGAGAGCTTGCCGCGTTCGAGACGTCCCCAGGCGCCTTCGGCTCCCGTGTCCACGACCACGCGATTCACGAAGCCGGCAGGCAACCCCGTCTCGGTCTCGTAGGCGGCGATCGCGTGGAGCGGCGAGCCGAGGACCACGCCGCCCAGATCGAAGATCACGACTTCGATCGTCACGGCGCGCTCGGCGCTGCGTCGCGATCGACGCGCAGGATGCGATCGCCGGCGAAGGTGCCGACCAGGATGTCGCCGCCGGGGACCCAGAGTCCGACCGTGCCGGCGCCGCCGGGCGTGGTGTCGTCGCTGACATAGAGGTTTTCGGTCTGCAGGGTCTCCGGGTCGATGGCGACGATCGCGAAGGCGAGAGGGCATGCACCGTCGGTGATCTCGTCGCAGGCGAGGGTGTCGGTCACCGACTCGGGTCGCAGCGAGGCCACCCAGAGGCGGCCGTCGGGACCCCAGGTGAGGTTGTCCGGCGTGGGCACCTCGGCATGGCCTTCGACTTCGCCGCTCTCGAGATTCACGCGCGCGACCTGGCCGCCCAGCGAAGCGTTCACGAACAGGTGCCGGCCGTCGGGCGAGACCTCGACGCCATTCGGGAAGCCCGCGTCGGTGCCCGGGACGGCCCGAAACCCGTTGCTCGGCGTCCATTCCCATACGTGACCGGTGTCGGCGCCGAAGAGCGCCCCGCTCACCATCGCGAAGAACCGTCCCGCGCTTCCCTTGGGCATCATGTGGCTGGCGAAGAAGCTCCCGTCGGGTCGCCCCACCACCTCGTTGAGCCAGCTGCCCTCGGGCGGTTCCACGCAGCCGCGCCAGGCGACCTGCCACTCGCCCGCGGCGTCGCGTCCGACTTCGAAGAACTCGACCGACTCTCGCTGATGGTGCTGGACGACGAGCAGCTGCAGCCGTCCGTCACTGCGCTCCGACAGGTCTAGGCCATGGGGCGTGAGCGCCTCGAGCGGGCCTTCGCAGGCGGGGTCGCCCCAGCGCGCCTCGCCGTTTCCGCCGCCCGCGTAGAGCGGGTGGCGCTCTCCCGTCTCGAGGTCGAGGCGGCTGAGCAAACCCTGGTGCTCGCCATCCATCCCCCCGTACTCGCTGACCAGGACACTGCGTCCGTCGGGCAGGAGCGCCAGGTCTTCCGGGTTCTGGTAGCCGCACAGCGGGGTCACGTCGCCGACCGGATCGCAGCCGGTGATGGGCTCGACGCTGGCGCAGCCGAATGAGATCAGTCCTGCCGCGAGGGCGGCGAGCGCGGAGGTTCGGTTCATGCCGATTCCTGGGTGGCCGGGCTCGCTGGAGGGCCCGGTGAACGCCGCAGCGTCCGGAACGAGTCGAAAGTGAAGATCGCCAGCGCGATCCAGACGCACACGAAGGTACCGGCGTGCTTCCAGGTGAAGGGCTCTGCGTACGCGAGCACGGCGAGCAGCAGTGCGAGGGTCGGAGCGATGTACTGGAATACGCCGATCATGACGAGCGGAAGCCGCCGGGCGGCGTTCGCGAAGAGCACGAGGGGTGCGGCGGTCACGACGCCCGAGAGGGCGATCCAAACCGACGTTCCCCAGGTGTCTGCGGGGAATACCCACGGGCCCTCGGGTACCCACCAGAGGTACGCGATCGCGACGGGCGCGAGGCACAGCATCTCCCCGGCGAAGCCGACGATCGGCGGCACCGACGCCAGCCGTTGGACGAGTCCGTACAGCGCGAAGGAGCCGGCGAGGGCGGCGGAGATCCAGGGCAGGCCCCCGAGCTGCCAGGTCCACCAGAGGACGCCCGCGGTCGCGATCGCAACCGCGACACTCTGGGCCGGACGCAGGCGCTCGCCGAGCAACAGGAAGCCCAGCGCGACGCTCATCAGCGGGTTCACGTAGTAGCCGAGGCTCGTGTGACTGACACGGTCGGTCTCGACCGAGTAGAGGAACACCAGCCAGTTGATCGAGATCAACAGCGCAGCGCCGGCGATGGGCAGCACCGTCTTCGGCGTGCGGAGGGCGCGCCCGAGTTCGCGAAGCTGTCCGAAGGCCACGACCAGGAGCAGCCCGACCCCGACCGAGAAGAGCGCCCGCCAGGCCGTCAGCTCCCAGGCGCCCAGATGGCTGAGCGGTTTCCAGAAGGCGGGGGTGACCCCCCAGATGAGATAGGCGCCGATGGCGTAGAGCGCGCCTTCGGCGCGCGGGGAGGGGGTCGGGCCGGGATCGTTTCGGGGCGCGGGGGACACGGCGAGCGGAGCATACCGACCTCGGCGGCGGGCGGGTGGGTCCGGGCCGGGGCAGGGCGAACGCTATCGTCCCCGGCATGGAGGGGACGGTGCGTTTCGTTCGGTCGCCAGCCGCGGGCCTGGTGATCCGACACCGGCCCGAGCTCACGGCGCGTCAGGTGCTGGCGGCGATCGATGCCCATCGCGAGAACGCGGGCCGCGGGCGCGAACACTGCGAGCACTGGGGCCCGGCGAGCTCCGTGAGTCGGATCCTGCTGACCAGCGGCAGCACGGCCTGGGATCTCGCGGTCAAGTGGAACCATCCGCGCGGAGCGCGCGCTGCGTTCGCCGAGCGCTGGCGGGGTTCGCGAGCGGCGCGAGCGGTGGCCGGAGCGCGACGGCTGGCTTCGCTCGGGATCGCCCATCCCGAGACCTGGGCGATCGCCGAGCGCCGGCCCTGGGGTCGCGTCGAGGAGAGCTTTCTGCTGACCGGGTTCCTGCCCGGTTCGTTGCCCCTGCCCGCGGCGATGCCCGAGCTGCTGCGCGACGCCTCGCGCCGGCGCCGGGTCGCGGACGCCCTCGGGCGTGCCCTCGGGCGACTCCACGCCGCCGATCTGGACCATGGCGACTTGAAGCACTCGAACCTGCTGGTCACCGCCGACGACGACATCGCGCTGCTCGACCTCGACTCGCTGGACCCCCCGAAGGCGCCCACCTGGCGGCGGCGCGTGCGCGCCCTCGGCCAGCTCGAAGCCTACACACGCGACCTCTATCCCGAGCTGCCGCGGAGCGATCGCGCGCGGGTGCTGCGCGCGTACTTCCGCGAGGACCCGCGCTGCGCGGGACGTCGCGAGGCGTTGCTGAGCGACGTCGAAGCGTGGGTCGCCGAGCGCTTGCGCCGCTGGGAGGGCCGAGACCGACAGCTCCACATCTACTACCCGCTGGCGCCGCGCCCGGCGCTGCCCCCGACCCGGGTCGACGTGTCGCCGGGCTCCGAGGCCGCTGTGACCACCGAGGAGGGCAGGCGCTGCGCATCGCACTGACCCATCCGCGGGCCAGCGATGTCGGCGGCGTCGAACGCCAGGCGCACAGCATCGCCGTGGCCCTGCTCGACGCGGGCCACGAGGTCCATTTCTTTTGTCAGCGGGCCGATGCTGGCATCGACCCGCGCCTTCGGATCCACCGACTCTCCAACCCCCTGCGGCCGCTCCGTTGGTTCAAGGTCTGGTGGTTCGATCGCGCGAGCGAGCGTGCCGTGCGCGATGCCGGGCCCTTCGATCTGGTGCAGGGGTTCGGAAAGACCTCCCGCCAGGACGTGTACTTCGACGGCAGCGGCTGTCTCGCCGACTTCCAGCGCTGGTCGGTGGACGCCACGATCGACGCGGAATGGCGGCGCGCGCTGCGTCGGGCCAGTCCGCACCAGCGCGTCGTCGCCCGGATCGAGGGCAACCGGTACACGCCCGGGAACTACCGGCGCATCCTCGCGATCTCGGACCTCGTCCGCGATCAGATCCTCGCGCGCTACGGCTTGCCCTCTGAGGACGTCGAGACGCTCTACCCCGGCGTCGATCTCGAACGCTTCCGGCCCGACGCCGCGCGCGCAGCCGAGGCGCGCCGCAGCCTCGGCCTCTCCGAAGCCACGCCCCTGCTCGCGTTCCTCGGGTCCGACTACCGGCGCAAGGGGCTCCCGGTCTTTCTCGAGACCCTCGCGCGTCTCGAGGGTGTGCACGGTTTCGTGATCGGAAACGAGCGCGCCGAGCGTGTCCGCGCCTTTCAGGAAGACGCGCGGCAGCTCGGCGTGGGAGACCGGGTGCATTGGCTCGGGGTCCAGCCCGAACCTGAGGCCTGGCTCGCGGCGGCGGACGCCTTCCTGTTCCCCACCCACTTCGACGCGTTCGGGAGCGCGGTGCTGGAGGCCCTGGCGTGCGGAGTGCCGGCGATCGTCAGTCGCGAAGCAGGCGCTGCCGAGTTGGTAGAGCCCGGCAGGACCGGGGACACCCTCGAGCGTACGGCGCCCGTCGCGGCGTGGGCCGAAGCCGCGGCGGAGTGGCTCGTCCGCGAGGGACGCGATCAACGCTGCGCAGATGCGCGGGCCGCCGCCGAGGCCCATCCCTGGAGCCGACACGTGGGCCGGATTCTCGAGCTGTATCAGGAGCTTGGGAAGTCACCCCCCGTGGTTCCCCACGGGGGATAGCGCCTCCCGAGGGCCCGTCCCATACTTCCAGGGCATCACCCGCCCGGGCATCCCCCTCGAAGGCCCGGACCGCAGAAGGGAACGGCTGCCTTCGATGGAGCTGGCTCGGGCCTTCGACACACTGGGTCTCGACCCCGGCGCATCCGTGCAGGAAGTCGAGGCGGCATACCGCCGCCTCTGCGACGACTTCGACGCGCGGATTGGCCGCGTGACGAGTCTCGCCCTGCGAGACCGCTATGCGGCGGCGCGCGCAGAGCTCGAAGCGGCACGCGCGGCCGCGATCCAGGTGGCGGGCCAGACCGTCAGAGCCTCCGGGCAGGAGGATCCCCACACCCGCTCCTGGGACGTGCTCGGCCTCCAGGCCGGAGCCTCGCCCCTCGAAGTGGCGTCGGCCTACGTCTCCCTGTGTGAGGAGCTCGACCGCGAGCTGGATTCGGCACCGACCGAGGCGCTGCGGCGCCGCTGCCTGGAAGCGCGCGCCGAGATCGACGCCGCCTATCAACTCTGCGCTGCCGCTCCGCTCGCCGAGTCGGGCGAAGCCCAGACCCCGCCCTCGGGCTACGAGACCCAGATGGCGCCGGCCGCGTTCGAGGCCCGGCAGCCCGAGCCGCCGCCGGAACCTGCGCCGGCGGCGATCGAGATCGTCACCGATCCGGCCCCGGTCCCGACACGACGCCGGAGGCGTCGGCCGCTGCGCCGCTTCGGCGCCTTCGCCTTCACGCTGTTGATCGCCTGCGCCGCGACCCTCGGCTACGGCTGGACGACCAAGGCCGAGTGGTTCCAGTTGGTGAAGCGGGTCCTGCCCTTGCCGCCGGCTCCGGCCCTCGTCGAGGCCCAGAGCGCCGCCGAGTACCTGCGCCGACGAGTGGTCGAGGAGCGCCGCGACATCGAGCAGCGCGCCGATGTGGCGTCCCAGCGCGTGGATCAGCTCCAGGCCGCTTCCTACGCCGAGACCGAGCCCGAAGCGCGACACCGGGCCGAGGTCGCCCTCGAACAGGCCCAGTCGCGCACGAACCTCGCGAGCCGCTTGCGCGATCTCACAGAACGACACGTCTTCTCGAGCAGCGCGCTCGCCGAGGCCTACGGTCGCATGGAACTCGGGGCCGAGCTGGCCGAGGCTGGCGAGCCCGACCGCGCGATCGCGGCCTATTCGGAAGCGCGCTCTCACCTCGAAGCCACGCTCGAGAGTCTCGACGAAGCCGAGTCGGCGCTCGGTGTGCGCTCGGAAGCCCTGGCCGCGCGCGATGCCTGGATCGCGCTCGCCGCCTCGGCGGGCCTCGAGCCCGGTGCGGCGATCCGCGACGGTGGGACGCGCCTGGAAGCCGGCGATCGACTCCTGGAAGAGGGCAATTTCGCCGGGGCGACGCCCGAGCTCCGTTCCGCCTCTCAGCACTTCCGCACCGCTCTCGACGAGGGACGACGCATCCTCGCCGAAGAGCGCGAGCGCGCCGAGGCCGAGGCGCGCAACGCGCCGCCCGAAGAAGAGGCGGAACAGCTCGCCAGCAACGGCAGCCCGCCGGAGACGAACGGGAGCCACGGCGGCCGCGAGGCGGTGCTGGCTTCGGTGTCTCCCGGTGAGCGGGCCGACGTGAAGCTGGTCGCCATTCCGGCCGGCGCCTTTCTCTACGGTTGCAACGGCCTGGTCGAGCAGGACTGCGCCGACTCGGAACCGGCCGGCCGGCGCACCCAGGTAGACGCCTTCCGCATCGATCGCACGGAGGTCCGCGTCTCCGAGTACAAGCATTGCGTCGATGCCGGCGTGTGCGCGGCCCCCGCGACGGGCGGCGGCTGCAACTGGGAGAACCCGGGGCGTGGCGACCACCCGGTGAACTGCATCGCCTGGGAGCAGGCCTCGGCCTACTGCGGCTGGGTCGGGAAGCGCCTGCCCACGGAGCAGGAGTGGGAGAAGGCGGCGCGCGGCACCGACGGCCGGACCTATCCCTGGGGCAACGTGCGCGCGAGCTGTGAAGTCGCCGTGATGAGCGAAGGGGGCAGCGGCGGCTGCGGACGCTCGTCGACGGCGCCCGTCGGCAGCCTCGAGCGCGGACGAAGTCCCTACGGCCTCTTCGACATGGCTGGGAACGTCCTCGAGTGGACGGTCAGCCTGCACGAATCGGGCTCGGGAGCGCGCGTGCTGCGCGGCGGCTCCTGGCAGAACGGAGCGGGCTTCATGCGGTCGTCGCACCGAGAGGGGGCGTCGCCGAAGCTCCGCCACGAGAGCGTCGGTCTCCGCTGCGCCGAGGGCGCCGTCGTCGCCGAGAACGGCGCCTCCTGAGCCGGCTGCGCGCCGCGGAAGACGATGTTCCCGCTCCGCGATGACAATCCCACCCTCTCCGGGTCCTGGGTGACCTTCGCCTTCATCGGCCTGAACGCCCTGGCCTGGTTCCTGGTGCAAGGGTTCGGCGGCGATCCGGCGTTCAGTGAGTCGATCTGTTCGCTTGGTGCGATCCCGGCGGCGGTGCTCGGCACGCTGGGTCCCGGCAGCGAAGTGCCGCTCGGACCACAGCACGTCTGCACCATCGGTGGGAGTACGACCTACACGGTCGTCACCTCGATGTTCATGCACGGGGGCTGGTTCCACATCCTGGGCAACCTGTGGTTCCTCTACGTCTTCGGCGACAACGTCGAAGACGCGATGGGACCCGTGCGCTTCGCGGTGTTCTACCTGGTGTGCGGGATCGCCGCGACGGCCGCGCACATTGCTTCGAGCCCCGAGAGCGCCGTGCCCGTCGTCGGTGCATCCGGGGCGATCGGCGGCGTGATGGGCGCCTATGCGTTCCTGTATCCCCGCGTGTCCGTGCACTTGCTGATCACCCTCGGCTTCTACGTCACGACCACCGTGGTGCCGGCCTGGATGATGCTCGGGTACTGGTTCGTCATTCAGGTCGTTGGTGGCCTTCCCGCTCTCGCGGGCAGCGGCGGAGGCGTGGCGTTCTGGGCACACGTGGGCGGGTTCCTCGCGGGCGTTGCGTTGCTGCCGCTCTTCCGTGTACCGGCGCGCGTCGAGGCCCATCGGCGTCACGTCGGTCGCGACCGTTTCTGAGCCCGCCTATGCTCCCGGCCGCCGCCGTCGTCGGAGGCTGGAGGAACCGTGGTCACGATCGGAATGAACTACTTCGTCTTGCCGGGGAAGGAGCAGGTGTTCGAGGACGCCTGCGCCCGGGTCGTCGACACGATGAACGGGATCGACGGGCACGACGACTCGCACCTCTACAAGCAGATCGACGGCGACCGCCCGGTCTACCTGATCGTCTCGCGTTGGCAGAGCGAGGACGCGTTTCAGGCCTTCGTGGCTTCCGACGCGTTCAAGAAGGTCACGAACTGGGGGGCCGAGAACATCCTGACTGGCCCGCCCCGGCACACGACCTACCAGGAGGGGTGAGCGCCAAGCGGGCGACCGTCGTCGGCCTCGGCCTGTGCGTGATCGATCACCTCTACCTGGTCGAGGCGCAGGACCCACGGGCCGAGCGACAGAACTACCGCGACCGCCGCGTGTCGGTTGGCGGCATGGTGACGAACGCGCTGGCCCAGGTGGCCCGGCTCGGGGCCCGCGCCGAACTGGTCACCCAGCTCGGCGACGATCCCGACGGGGTGCGTGCGCGACGGGAGCTGCGCACCCTCGGGATCGGAACGCGCAGCGTGCAGGTCTCGCGCGCCATGCCCACCACCGTCGCGGTCGTCTTCGTCGACCCGGCGACCGGGGAGCGACGCTTCCTCACCGCTCCGCGCGCGAAGCTCGAAGCGCGCGTGCGCGGTCTGGACCTCGCCGCGATTCGTCCGGGCCGGGTGTTGCTCGTCGACGGTCACTTCCCGAGCCAGCTGCGTCGGGCCGCTCGCCGGGCCCGCAAGCACGGGGTCCCCGTGGTGGGCGATCTGAGTGATGCCCGTCCGGCCTACGTCGCACTGCTTCCCTACCTCGATCGGCCGGTCCTACCCGAGGGCTTCGTGCGCGCATGGCATCGGGGAACGCCCTCCGATGCGATTCGCCGACTTCACGACGAGTTCGGGGCGGAAGCGGTGGTGACCCAGGGGAGCCGGGGCGGGCTCTACTGGAACGACGGACGGGTCGCGCGCTATCGCTCGCCGCGCGTGACCGTCCGCGATACCACGGGTGCCGGCGACGCCTTTCACGGGGCCTTCGCGGTCGGTCTGGCCGAAGGGCTGCCGCTCGCCGACAACGTCGCGCGCGCGGCGCGCGCGGGCGCCACGGCCTGCACCCGCGTGGGTGCGACGGCGAAGTTGCTCGGGCGCAGTGCCTGGGAGCGAGTCCGCGCTACGGCGTCTCGGTGATCAGCCGGTCGATCGCATGGACCGGCGCCGCGTCGCCCGCCATCAGGTGGGCGATCGCGCCGTAGACCCGCTGCTGCTGCTTCACCCGATTCTGATCGGCGAAGCTCGCGCACACCACGCGCACCGAGAAGTGGCCCGGGCTGTTCGCCGTCACCTCGACGGTCGCCGCGTCCGGGAACACCTCGCGCACCGCCTTCTCGAGCTGCGGGACCAGGTCTTCGGGCGGATCGCTGGGCGACGAGAGGATCTGCAGGGGCACGGGGGTCTCCAGGGGCGCGAGCAGCGCGGTCAGGATTCCTTGGCGGTCCGGGTCACGTTCGGGCGGGTCGACGTCAGCGCGACGAGATCGGCCAAGACCTCGAGGGCTTCCTCGACCTGCACGTCGAGCTCGTCGTCTTCCTCGCCTTCGCTCGATTCGCTGGTGCCGTTCTCTTCCTCGGCCTTCGCCTCTTCGCGCGCCTTCAGGATGTCGGCCAGCTTGATCAGGCCCTCGTTCTCCTCGGCTTCGCGGAGCTTCTCACGCACCTCCTCGAAGTCCTTGCTCGAGGTGACGCGGGCGGACGAACTCGCGACCAGCTGAGCGACGGTGCTGGCGGGGACGCGGCTGCCGCGGTCCGCGGGGCCGAGCGCGTTGGCGTGGCTCCCGAAGAAGGGCGAGATGCGCTCGCCGGCGAGGGCGTAGCGCTGGAAGCGCTCGCCGAAGTCGTCGGTTGCGAGCAGGGACGGGATCACGACGTCGGCCGAGACGCCGTCGTTCTGGGTCGAGCGTCCGCCGGGCCGGAAGAAGCGCGCGGTCGTGATCTTGAGGGCGCCGAGGCCCGGGGGCAGAGGAGTCACGGTCTGGACCGTTCCCTTGCCGAAGGTGTGGTCGTCGCCGGTGATCACCGCGCGTCGATAGTCCTTCAGGGCACCGGCCAGGATCTCCGAGGCCGAGGCGGACACGCGCGAGACGTGGACCACCATCGGGCCCGAGTAGAGGATGCGCTCGTCCCGATCGCTCAGCACCGAGAGCTGGCCGCGCGCGTTCTGCACGCCGACGACCTCGCCCTTGCGGATGAAGAAGCCCGAGATCTTGACCGCGTGCTCGAGCAGGCCACCGCCGTTGCGGGACAGGTCGAGGAGCAGGCCGTCGGCCTTCGCCTCCTCGACTTCCCGGAGCAGCTTCTCGACGTCGTCCGTGCACTGACGCTCGTCGGGATCCGAATCTCCGTAGAAGGAGGGGAGATCGATGATCGCGAGCTTGTAGGGCTTGCCCTCGCGCTCGCGCATCTCGAAGCGCAGGCTCGCCGCCTGCTCGGCGAGGTCGATCTTGTCGCGCACGATCGTCAGGGGGAAGCGCAGGGTGTCTTCGCCCTGACGCAGCACGGTCAACGTGACCTTCGTGCCCTTCTTGCCGCGGATCAGACTCACGGCCTCGCGGAGGGGCATGTCGATGATGTTGACCGCGTCCTTCCCCTCTTCGGCGACCGCGATGATCTTGTCCTTCGGCACCAGGCCTTCTTCGAGCGAGTCGGCTGCGCCGCCGGGGATGATCCGCTCGACCACCGAGTAGCCGTCGCGTTCCGAGAGCGCGACGCCGATGCCCTCGAGCGAGAGCGACATCGAGATGCGGAAGTCCTCGACGGCCTGGGGCGACAGATAGTTCGAGTGGGGATCGAGGGCGTTCGCGAAGGAATCGAGGAACACCGCGAAGATCTCGGACTCGTCGAGCTCCTGGAAGCGCTTCGTGCGCAGCTCGTAGCGCTTCGCGATCAGGCGTTTCGCCTCTCCGAGCGACTCGCCGGCGCCCAGGTAGTTGGACATCTGGAAGTGCACCAGGCGCCGCCACAGTTCGTTGCGGGCGTCCTCGGTGGCCGGGTAGCCACGATCGTCCGGGTCGAGGCGGATCTGGACGCTCTCGTCGATCGCGAAGTCTTCCTTGCCGACGAGTTCCTTGGTGTAGTCCTCGGCGGCCTTCAGGCGCTGCACGAGGCGGTCCTGCACGGCGCTCGGCTGGGCGCAGTCGCCGTTCTGCAGACGTTCGAAGACGCCCTGCAGCTCGGCGCGAAGCTCGTTCACCTCCGAGTCGAGGAGCAGGCTCCGCGACGTGTCGAGGCGCCGCAGGTAGGTGTCGATGGCGCGCGATTCGATCTCGGAGCCCAGGGCGTCCACGCTGACGTGGTGCCGCACGAACTCGCGCGCGAGCTGCGCGATGTTCGGACACGCCAGCGCTTCCACCGGGGTGGGAGAGCAGGCGAGTCCGGCCAGCGCGACCGAGAGAGCGAAAAAACCGCGGTAGATCGAGGTCATGGGGCGGTTATCGGAAGACGGCGGACGAGACGGGAGCCCATCTTGCGTACTCTAGCGGCTCCAGACGCTCAGACGCAGGCGTGGTTTGCGGGGCGGCGCGAAGGCTCCGCTGTCATGGCAGGGGGAGTCCGGCAGAAGCGGCGCGACCCTGGGCCGGAGCGCCCCAATGGGGCGCTCCCCACACACGGGCAGGGCCTGAAACGCGCGCGCGGAGCGGGCCCGGGGCCCGCTCCGCGGCGGTGTGGGTTTCGGCACACCGAGGCCGGGCCCCGGTGCGGCGACATGCCTGGTTGCCGTCGCGGCTGTCGCCGCTCGGCGTCTAGGCGGGCCGCCAAGACTTCGTCTTGGCACATCCGCCCAGTTGCGTTCGCCGCCTGTCGGCGGCTCGGCGCAGCCCCAAGCCAGAGGCTTGGGGCTCCCGCCTAGTAGCGGTAGTGGTCCGGCTTGTACGGGCCCTCGACCGGTACGCCCAGGTACTCGGCCTGGTCAGCGCTGAGCTGGGTGAGCTTCACGCCGAGCTGTTCGAGGTGGAGCCGCGCGACCTCTTCATCGAGCGCCTTCGGCAGCACGTAGACCTTGTTCTCGTAGTTCGCCCGGTTCTGCTTCAGCTCGAGCTGTGCGAGCACCTGGTTGGTGAACGACGCACTCATCACGAAGCTCGGATGGCCGGTCGCGCAGCCCAGGTTGAGCAGACGGCCCTCGGCCAGGATCAGCACCGAGTGGCCATCCGGGAAGATCCACTCGTCGTACTGGGGCTTGATGTTCTCGTGCTGGATGCCCGGGATCTTCTTCAGGCCGGCCATGTCGATCTCGTTGTCGAAGTGGCCGATGTTGCCGACGATCGCCTTGTCCTTCATCCGCGCCATGTGATCGGCGGTGATGATGTCGAAGTTGCCCGTCGTAGTGACGAAGATGTCGGCGGTCTCGACCACGTCTTCGACGGTCTTGACCTCGTAGCCCTCCATGGCCGCCTGGAGCGCGCAGATCGGATCGATCTCGGTCACGATCACGCGGCAGCCCTGGCCCCGGAGCGACTGCGCCGAGCCCTTGCCGACCTCACCGAATCCGCACACGACGGCGACCTTGCCGCCGAGCATGACGTCGGTGGCGCGCATCAGACCGTCGGGCAGCGAGTGGCGGCAGCCGTAGATGTTGTCGAACTTGCTCTTGGTGACCGAGTCGTTGACGTTGATCGCCGGGAAGAGCAGGGTGCCGTTCTTCTCCATCTGGTAGAGGCGCAGCACGCCGGTCGTCGTCTCCTCGGACACGCCCTGCATGTTCTCGTTGAGGCGGTGCCAGCGTCGCGGGTCGTCCTTCTGGCGCTTGCGCAGCAGCTCGAGGATCACGCCCCACTCTTCCGGATCCGTCTCCGGGTTGAAGTCGGGCACCTTCTCGGCCTTCTCGAACTCGAGGCCCTTGTGCAGGAGCAGGGTCGCGTCGCCGCCGTCATCGACGAGCTGGTCCGGGCCCGAGCCGTCCGGCCACTCCATCGCGACGTCGGTGCACCACCAGTACTCGTCGAGGGTCTCGCCCTTCCAGGCGAAGACCGGCGTGCCCTTCGGGTCGTCGGGCGTGCCATCGCGGCCGACGACGACGGCAGCGGCCGCTTCGTCCTGGGTGGAGAAGATGTTGCACGACACCCAGCGCACGTCGGCACCGAGTTCGGTCAGGGTCTCGATCAGCACGGCGGTCTGCACCGTCATGTGCAGGCTGCCCATGATCTTGGTGCCGGCCAGCGGCTTCTGCTTGCCGTAGCGCTCGCGAAGGGCCATCAGGCCCGGCATCTCCTGCTCGGCGAGGCGGAGCTGCTTGCGGCCTTCTTGGGCGCGCGAGAGGTCGGCGACCTTGTAGGCAGGACGATCAGCGGCGGACATGCGGACTCCTTCTGAGGCGCTCGGCGGCGCCCGATATATTTGTTTATGCGGATGAAGTGTTGCAAAGGTCTCGGCTTCTGCAAGCCGGGGCCGGGGCGGGGGCGCCGCGAAGTCCCCAAAAGTCCCGTGGTTTCGGGCAGCTAGCGGACTACCTTGCGGCCGGGATGCCGGTCGTCTGGAACACCATCGTGCCGATCGCGGCGATCGTCGTCGTGGGCTACTGGCTGGCTGGCCGCCAGAACGTCCACACCGGGACTTTCGCCGAACTGGCGCTCTGGGTGACCTCGCCGGCCCTCCTCTTCAGTGTGCTCGCCGATACGACCCTCGACGCCGAGCGCTTCCTCGGCCTGGCCGGCGGCACCCTCGCCGTGGCCGCGGGCACCGGCCTGGTCGCGGCGGTCTGGCAGCGCTGGACCGGGGCGGGGCGCGGCTTCCTGCTGGCATCGATCTTCTTCAATGGCGGCAACATGGGCCTGGCGAGTGCGCGGCTGGCCTTCGGCGAAGCGGGACTCGAAGCGGGCGCCGTGGTGTTCGTGTCGATTGCCCTGTGCACGTCCCTGGCCGGCATCTGGATCGCCAAGGGCGAGAACGGTCTCGGCGAAGCGCTGCGCCATCCCATGCTCTGGGGCAGTGCCGGCGGCCTGTTGATGGCGGGCACCGGCACCGAGCTGCCGAAGATGGTGATGGAGCCCATCCACATGCTCGGTGCGATGGCGATCCCGCTGATGCTCTTGAACCTCGGTGGGCAGCTGCGGCGGCTCCGCGTCGATGACGTGGGACATTCCTTCGTCGCGGTCGGTATCCGCATGGGCGGCGGCTTCGCGATCGCCTGGGGCTTCATCAGCCTCGTCGGGATCACAGGGGTCGATCGTCAGGTTCTCCTCTTGATGTCGGCGATGCCGGCCGCCGTGATCAACGCCGTGCTCGCCGAGCAGTACGGTACCGACGAGGGCATCGTGGCGTCGGCGATCTTGATCGGGACGGTCTTGAGCCTCGTGGTGATCCCGGTGGTGCTGCTCGTCGTGACCTGAGCGCGCTCAGTGCACCGCGCGCGGCTCGCGGAGCTCGAAGCGCGCGATCGCGACGTCGAACTCCTGGCCCCCGGCGCCCACCATCTGATAGCTGCCTTCCATCGAGCCGAAGGGCGTGTCGAGCGGGCAGCCCGACGTGTACTCGAAGCTGTTGCCCGGCTCGAGCACGGGTTGCTCACCGACGACGCCCGGGCCGCGGACCTCCTCGAGGTTGCCCGTCGCGTTGCGAATCTCCCAATGCCGGGAGATCAGCTGACACGCCTCGCCACCCTCGTTGGTGAGTCGAATCGTGTAGAGGAAGAACCACTCGCTGTGGGCCGGATCCGAGTGCTCCGGCGAGAACCGCGCCTCGACCTCCACGCGCACGCCCTCGGTGACCGCCTCGGAGCGCGTCACGTGCTCCACGTCGTATCTCCGTCTTCGCCTACCCAAGCGCAGCTCTCGCGCCAGAGGCGATCGGCGGCCTCCGCATCGAGGGCGTGAGGGGTGGGTGCCTTCGGCCGAGAGTCGGCGAAGTAGCCGCCGCTCTGGCCGGCGAGGCTCGCGTCGGTCGCGCAGTAGAGCGAGGTCGCGGCGCCTTCGGTGGGGCTCAGGAAGAACGGGCGCAGCGCCAGGGTCGTCACCTTTCCCAGCAGCCCGTTGTTCTGGCCGAGTCGCGTCGCGACGGCCCCCGGGTGCAGTGCGTGGGTGGTGATGCCCGTCCCTTCGAGCCGTCGCGCCAGTGCGGTGTTGAACAGCAGGTTCGCCAGTTTCGACTGGCCGTACACGCGCATCCCGGTCACGAAGCTCGGAAACCCGAATTTGTGCTCGGACATGGGGTCGTCGAAGTCGAAGGCGCCGGCGAAGCGATGCGCCTCGGACGAAACGTTGACGATCCGCGCGTTCCCCGCGCGCAGCGGGCGTTCGAGGGAGCGGGTCAGAACGAAGGGCGCGAGGTGATTGACGCCGAGCGTGGTCTCGTGCCCATCGCGGGTCAGCGTCCGCTCGGTCATGACGACGCCTGCGTTGTTGATCAGCAGATGGATCGCTTCGTGGGCCTTGGTGAGCTCTTCGCCGAGATGGCGCACCGCCTCTAGCGAGGCAAAGTCGGCGAGGGCGACGCTGATGCGTTCGCTCCCCGACCGTGCGATCACGTCGGCGCGCGCGGCTTCGGCCCGCGAGGGGTCGCGTCCGATGAGGACGACATCGGCGCCGCGGGCGGCGAGCCCGACGGCCGTCTCCTGACCGATACCCGATGTCGCGCCGGTCACGACGGCGCAGCGACCGGAGAGGGATTCGTCTCTTTGCATGGGGAGAGTCTACGAGGGCGGCGAGGCTCTCCGCTACGCTGCCGCGCGTGGGCGAACCGCTTCCGTGGATCTTCGGGTACGGCTCCTTGATCTGGCGCCCGGCCTTCGCCTTCGAGGAGCGGCGCCCGGCGCGGATTCCCGACTACGCCCGGCGCTTCTGGCAGGGGTCGCCGGATCACCGGGGGACGCGCGCCGCACCCGGTCGCGTGGTGACCCTCGCGGCGGAAGCCGGCGCCTGGTGTGGCGGCATGGCCTACCGCGTCTCCGCCCCTGCCTGGGACGCGGTGCTCGCCCAGCTCGATGACCGGGAGAGCGGCGGCTTCGAGCGCGTGGGGGTGCCCGTCGTCTTCGATGACGCGCCAGCCGTGGCCGGTCTCACCTACGTGGCGCCCGAGGCGAACGGGAATTTTCTCGGACCCGCCGAGCCCGAGGAGATCGCGACCCAGGTGTGTCGCAGTCGCGGGATGAGCGGCACGAACACGGAGTATGTTCTGCGGCTGGCCGAAGCGCTGCGGGATCTCGGCGAACGGGACGCCCACGTCGAAACGGTCGCTGCCCTGGTCGAACGCTATGGCGGGACGTCGTAGCGCTCGCGACTTTCCCGGATCACCACCCCTCGACACGCGGAGGTCTTCTTCCATGCGCCTTGCCCTCTCTGGATTCGCCATGCTCCTGCTCCTGGTTCTCTTCCTGCCGGCGTCGATGGCCGCCGAGGGGCTGAAGATCCGCCCCGGGAAGTGGGTGACCGAGAGCACGATGACGAACTCGATGATGCCGCAGCCCCGGGTCACGACCCGGACGGAGTGCGTGACCGAAGACGAGTGGAACGCCGAGGACCTGATGGATTCGGTCGAGGGGTGCACCTGGAAGGATGTCGTCGCGACGGCGACCACCCTCGATTGGAAGGTCGAGTGCACGAACCCCGGCGGCCGTATGCAAGGTGATGCGTCCTACCGCTCGGAGGGCGACCGCGGGTCGGGGCAGATGAACATGGCCATGCAGGTGAACGGCATGAACATGACCATGAAGGTCGTCTGGAAGGGCGAGCGCGTCGGCGATTGCGACTAGTCACTTCCCCGCGCGCGCGGTCCCCGCTGACTAGAAGCTGCGCAATGCCTCGGCCGGGAGCGTCTGGGCCGCCCGGATCGCGGGGACCACCCCGGCGACGATGCCGACCCCGATCAGCGCGACGGTGAACGCACCGGTCGTGATCGGGTCGAGCACCGGCGGGCTCTGGTAGGCCGTGCCTTCGGGTAGGAGCAGCGAGATGCCCTGCACGAGGGCGATGCCCGCGGCGGCCCCCGTCACCCCCGAGACCGCCGAGACGGCGGTCGCCTCCGCGAGGAACTGGACGAAGATCTCGCGTGACGTGGCGCCGACGGCCTTGCGTACGCCGATCTCCTGGACGCGCTCGCCGACGACGACGAGCATGATGTTCATCACGCCGATCGCGCCCACGAAGAGGGTCACGAGGCCAGCCCCCAGCATGAAGATGCGGATCCCGAGGAACATTCCCTCGATCATCTGCAGCGGCTCCTGGATGTTGAACGCCCACATCGCCGTTTCGATCGAGGGGTCGTAGCCCTCGCGGAGGGCGACGATCTCGCGCACGCGCCGGATCGCTTCCCAGCTCGCCTCCTTCGTGACGGGCGCGAGGATCAGCTGCTGCACCTCGTCGTTCCGGGCGATCCAGCGCTGGGCGGTCGTGTAGGGGATCACCACCTTGAGGTCGTCCCGATCGTTGCTGTTCATCAGCTGCTCGCCCTTCGCGACGAGCGTGCCGATCACGCGGTAGCGCAGGCCGTCGACGAGGATCGTCCCGCCGATGGGATCGCGTCGACCGAAGAGGCGCTCGCTCGCCTCGGCGCCGAGGACCGCCACGCGCGCGCCGCGCGCCACGTCGAGGGGCGAGAGGTAGCGACCGCGTTCCATCTCGAAGTTCCGGATGATGTCGGAGCCCGCGTCGAGGCCGGACACCCGGAGCAGCTTCGAGCGCCGTCCCTGGCGCACCGGCAGCGCCCAGCGGCCGATCTCGGGCGACGCTTCCTCGACCGAGACGAGTTGCTCGGCGCGGTCGGCGTCCTCGGCCTCCAGCTCGACGACCCGGGCGCCGCGGTCTCCCACCCGGTCCTTCAGGATGGACCCCGGACCCATGAAGACGATGCGCGGACCGAGCTCCTCGAATTCGGCGACGAAGTGGCGCGAGAAGCCCTCCAGGTTCGAAGACAGGAAGGTCAGCATGAAGGCGCCCCAAGCGATGCCGAGGGAGGTGAGCCCGAAGCGGACCCGGTGCGCCACGATGCTGCGCCAGGTGTCGATGACGAGTTCACGCATGCCGCTACTCCGCCCGCAGGGTCAGGGCCGGGTCGATCTGCGCGGCCCGCCAGGCCGGTACGACCCCGGCGATGAGTCCGACCCCTCCCATCACGCCCAGGGCCATGGCGATCACCCGCCACGACAAGACCGGCACGGGGACCACGTCGGGGAGCGTGAGGGACGCCAGGAACAGGCAGCCGCCCGCGCCGATGGCAGCGCCGGTGAGCCCGCCGAGGCTCACGATCGTGAACGTCTCCAGGAAGAACTGGGCGATGATCTCACGCCGGGTCGCGCCGACGGCGAGCCGCAGGCCGATCTCACGGCGACGTTCGCGCACGGCGTCGAGCATCATGTTCAGGACGCCGATCCCGCCGATGATCAGCGTGGTGGCGGCGAGCACGAAGAGCATTCCCGACTGCCGATCCAGGGGCAGCGTCCGCAGCAGGGTCACCGGGCTCCAGACCATGATGGCCTCCCGGTCGGTCGGGCTCACGCCGAGGCGATCGGCGAGCAGCCGGCGGATCTCGCGCTCGGTTTCGTCGGCGAGGTGCCGACCGGGCATCCGGTAGAGCAGATGCTGGACGACGTTGTCGGTGGTCCAGTCGTCGGGCCAGCTCGCGAAGTGGGTGGAGAGCGGGATCCAGGCCTGTTCGTCGATCTCGTCGCCGTCGCGGCCGAACTGGGTACCGATTGGTTCGAGGAAACCGATCACTTCGAACGCGCGTCCGCCAATCCGGATCCGGCTCCCGATCTCGCCACCGGGGCCGAGGATGCGCTCGCGCGCTGTCTGTCCGAGCACGACGACGCGTCGGCGGTGGTCGAGGTCGGTCGGTTGGATCTGACGCCCGGCCGCGACCACGACGTTGCGAATCTCGATGCCCACCGGTTCCACGCCGCGCACTTCCATGTTGAGCGCGCGCTGTCCCGCAGCCACGGGGAGGTAGTGGCGCCGCTCGGCGCTGACGCGCTCGGCGATGCGGGCACGCCGGCGCACGGCGAGCACATCCTCCCAGCTGAACCAGAGCTGGCGTCGATCGACGGCCGGCGTGAAGTCCTCTCCGATCCGGCCGGCCCAGGCCTGGCCCAGGTTCTTGCCGGTCTTGTCGAAGTTCCGGTCGAGCATCACCCGCAGCCCTTCGCCCCAACCGACGAGGAAGATCACCGCGGCGGTTCCCCAGACGAGCCCGAAGAGGGTGAGGAGCGAGCGCAGCTTGTGCGCCCAGACGAGGCGGAGCGCCTGTGCGGCGGCTTCGCGGATCACGACCGACGCTCGTCGTCGTCGACCCGGCCGTCGCGGATCGTCAGGCAGCGGGGGGCCCGCGCGCCGATCTCGGGATCGTGGGTGACGATCACCAGGGTGTTCCCCGCCGCGTGCACCGCGTCGAAGAGCTCGAGCACCTCCTGACCCGTCCGGGTATCGAGGTTCCCCGTCGGCTCGTCGGCCAGCACCAGCGATGGACGGTTCACGAGCGCGCGCGCCACGGCGACCCGTTGGCGTTCGCCTCCCGAGATCTCCGCCGGCAGGTGCTCCGCACGTTGCGCCAGGCCCACTCTTTCGAGCGCCTCCTGCGCGCGCTCGCGGCGTTCGCGCCGTGGAGTCCCCGCGTAGGAGAGGGGAAGCTCCACGTTCTCCACCACCGAAAGGCGGGGCAGAAGGTTGAAGCTCTGGAATACGAAGCCGATCTGGCGGCCGCGCAGACGGGCGACCGCGTCGGCTTCCATCGCGTCCACCGGCGCGCCGTCGAGTCGGTAGTGGCCTTCGGTCGGACGGGACAGGCAGCCGAGCACCTCGAGCAGCGTCGTCTTCCCTGAACCCGAGGGCCCCATCACGGTCACGTACTCACCGTGGTCGACGCGCAGGTCGATCCCGCGGAGCGCGTGCACGTCGAGACGGCCGGTGCGGTAGTGCTTGTGCACTCCGGCGAGCGTGATGACCGGCTCGCTCACTGGAGCCGCACCGACTCGCCCGCTTCGAGGCCGGACAAGATCTGAACCTTCGCGCCGTCGATCAAGCCGATCTCGATGGCACGCTGCTCGGCGCTGCCGTCGCCGTTGCCCACTTCGACGTAGATCTCCTCGCCTCGGTAGCGGAGCGCCGTCTCGGGCACGAACACCGCGTCTCGCACGACCTCGGTGACGATCTCGGCATCGCCCGACATCCGGGGCCGCAAGAGGGACGCGTCGGCGTCGGTGACTTCGATCTTCACCTCGAAGTAGGTCACGTTCTGGACGCGCTGGCCGAGGGGGGCGATCTCACGTACGACGCCTTCGAAGACCCGATCAGCGAAGGCCTCGGTCTGGATGCGCGCGGTCTGGCCGATCTCGACGCGCGCCACCTCGTTCTCGTCGACGAGTCCCTCGAGGTGCAGGCGTTCGTTGCCGGCCAGGGTCAGCAGCAGCGTGCCTCCGTTCACCGACGTGACGGGCGACACAGCGTCCCCGGCCTCGATATGGACCTCGAGCACGCGGCCCGCCAGGGGCGAGCGCACGTCGGCGTAGCCGAGCTGGGTGGACAGTGTGTCGAGGGCTGCGCGCGCCCGAGCGCGGGCGGCTTTGGCGCGCTCGAATCGGGCCTCGGCGTCGTCGCGCTTCTGGTCCGAAGAGGCCCCGCTCTTGTTCATCTCGAGCATGCGGTCGACGGCGATCTTCGCGAAGCGACGCTCGACTTCGGCCTCCCGCAGCGCGGCCCGCGCCTCGCGTACCCGGGATTCGAGCAGCTCGCGTTCGATCTCGACGAGCACCGTGCCGGGCTCGATGCGGTCGCCCTCCTGGCTGGCGATGCGTTGCACGATGCCGGCGATGCGCGGACGGATCTCGACCTCGACCCGCGGCTCGATCGTGCCGGTGGCGATCACCAGCCGCTCGAGGGTGCCGCGCTCGACCTCGGCCTGGGGGACGTTCTCGGGCGCCTCGCCACCGCAGCCGACGATCGCCAGCCACAGGCATGCGCAGAGGGTGCTGGGCCAGCGCGCGTGGTTTCGACGCGTTCGTTCGATTCGCATTGCTTTGCTCCTGGATCCAGGGAGAGACCGCTCTCGGCGGTCCGGGTCCGGAAGGCCTCTTCGAACGAAAACGGCCTTCCGAGTGGGACACCCGGAAGGCCGTGACGAGACTGATGGGATTCACGTCCTCTAGGGTGTTGGGTCTCCGCGCATGGCGCCCGCCGCACGCGCGCTGCCATTCGGCGGCAGCTGCGACGCGTTCTGCGGCTGCATCGCGATCCCGTCGAACCGGGTGATCGCGTGAGCAGCGAGGGGCGCGGGATGTCCGTGCGCCGCGCGGGAGCTGAACCACTTCATCTGTGCTCCTCCCTCGCTGGGAACGTGATGACGCGACCGTACCCTGGCCCGTCGCGCAGCGTCAAGCAGAAGCTGGGAGGGGAGGGCAGAAGACCGGCCTGGGCGCCGGGGCGGATTCCGCCCGCGATCCCGCGCCCCGCGTCGCGACGGAGCCGTCTCGCTGCGGTGTTGGCCCGCCGCGTCGGCTCAGCCGAAGGCCGGAGCGACCTTCTCGGCGAACAGCCGCGCGGGCTCCCGGGTGTCCCGGCCGAAGAACTCGATCACGAAGAAGCTCACGCCGAGCTCCCGGTGGCGCTCGATGCGCTCGATGACGGCGTCGGGCGAGCCCCAGATGCCGTGCTCTTCGAGGGCACCTCCCATATGGCCGCCGTAGATCTTCTTCGCCTTGTCGAGGGCCGCCTGGGCGGCGGTGTCGTCTTCGGCGAGCACGACGACGCACTGCTGGGAGATCTCGATCGATGAGAAGTCGCGGCCCACCTCGTCGCAACGCCGCTTCAGGGCTTCGACCTTCTGCCCCAGCTCGGCCTGGAACACCGCCATGTTGTTCCAGATGTCGGCGTGACGGGCCGCGATGCCCATCAGGACCTTCTCGCCACCGCCTCCGATCAGGATCTCCGGCGGCGTCTCTGGCTTCGGCTCGCAGATCGCATCCTGCACCGAGAAGTGCTGTCCCGAGAAGCTGGCCTTCTCCTCGGTCCACATGCGCTTCATGATCTCGGTCATCTCGTCGAGGGCCCGCAGACGCTCTCGCGTGCTCGGGAAGTCGCAGCCGGTCTGTTCGAACTCGGGCTGGAACCAACCCGCACCGAGGCCCGCGATCACGCGCCCGCCCGAGATGTGATCGAGCGTGGCGATCTGCTTCGCGAGGATCGCGGGGTTGCGGAAGAAGGGCGGCGTCACGAGCGTGCCGAGCTTCGCGCGTTCGGTGACCGCCGCGACCGACGAGAGCAGGGTCCACGCCTCGAGGATCGGCAGCTGGGGCAGGGGGACGCCGTAGACGTGATCGCAGACCCAGAGCGAGTCGTAGCCCATGGCGTCGAGATCGATGGCGCAGCGCCGGGTTTCCTCCCAGGTGCGCTTGATCTGGGGAAGGGTGACGCCAAAACGAACGGGACGGTCCATGGGGGGCTCCTCGAGGGCGCGTGCGCGCGCCCGGCATTCTACGCGACGCCGCGCTCCGGTGGCACCGTGCTGGGATACCCTTCGCCGCGTGCATCTCGAGGCGATCTCCACGCTCGACGATCCGCGCGTCGCGGCCTACCGCAACGTGCGCGACGCCGACCTGCGGGCCGGGCAGGGCGGCTTCCTCGCCGAGGGGCGCCTGAACGTCAAGCGGCTGATCCAGGCGCCTCGCTTTCGCGCGCGCTCGGTGTTCGCGACCCGCGCGGCGGTGGAAGCGCTCACCCCGACGCTCGCCGCGCTCGACGAGGAGACGCCCATCTACTGTGCCGAGGCCGCGCTGTTGAAGCGCGTGGTCGGCTACAACCTGCACCGCGGTTGCCTGGCCGAGGGTGATCGCGGCGTGTGCTCGTCCCCGGACGCGCTGTTGTCGGGTCTGTCGACCGAGCGGCCGGTGACGGTGCTGGTGCTCGAGGACCTTACCAACCCCGACAACGTGGGCGGGGTGTTCCGCAACGCCCTCGCTTTCGGGGTGGATGCCGTCCTGTTGACCCAGCGCTGCGCGGATCCGCTTTACCGCAAGGCGATCCGCGTCTCGATGGGCGCGTCCTTCGCGATCGATTTCACGCGCGGCGTCGACGCAGCCGCGCTCCACGCCGCGCTCGAGACGGCCGGCTTCGAGAGCGTCGCGCTCGCGACCGGCCCGGATGCGCGGCCGGTGTCGCGCTGGCTTGGCCTGCCGTCCCGGCTCGCCCTGTGGTGCGGGAGCGAAGGCGAGGGGCTGTCTTCCGCAGCGCTCGCTTTAGCGCGGGAGCGGATCGAGATCCCGATGGTCGACCGCATCGACTCGCTCAACGTGGCGACGGCCAGCGGCATCGCGCTGCACCAGGTGCGGACCCTGCGCGAGGCCAGCGCGTGAGTCGGACCTGCATCATCAAGACGGGGACCACGCTCGCGTCGCTGCGTCCGACCCACGGTGACTACGACGCCTGGATCGCGGCGGGGCTCGGCTGCGCTCCCGAGACCGTCGACGTCGTCGACGTCCAGGCGGGCGAGACGTTGCCCGATCCGGCATCGCCCGCCGCGGTCGTCGTCACCGGCTCCGCGGCGAAGGTGAGCGATCGAGAGGGCTGGAGCGAGCTCACCGCGGACTGGCTACGCGAAGTGGTGGCCGGCGGGGTGCCCACCCTGGGGATCTGCTACGGCCATCAGCTGCTGGCCCACGCCCTCGGCGGCAGGGTTGGAGCGAACCCGCGCGGGCGTGAGATCGGTACGGTCGAGGTGCGCTTCGAGCCCGCGGCAGCGCTCGATCCGCTGTTCTCGGTGCTGCCGCGCCCGACCCGCTTTCACGCCACCCATGTCGAGACCGTGCTCGCGCTCCCCGACGGCGCGGAACGCTTCGCCGAGAGCGATCTCGACGCCTGCCAGGCGTTCCGGGTGGGTGAGGCGTCGTGGGGCGTCCAGTTCCATCCCGAGTTCGACGCGACCGCGATTCGCACCTATCTCGACGAGCGCCGTGCGATCCTCGCCGACGAGGGCCTCGACGCGGACGCCTTGCTGGCCCGGGTGGTGGAGACCCCTTCCGGGCCACGACTCTTGGAACGTTTCGCCGAGCTGATCGACGCACAGGAGACTTCATGACCACGATCTATCACGACGCCGATGCGGATCTCGCGGCCCTCGACGGCCAGACCGTCGCGGTGGTGGGCTACGGAAACCAAGGGCGCTCCCAGGCGTTGAACCTGCGCGACTCCGGTGTCTCGGTGGTGATCGGGAACATCCGCGACGCGGCCCACGAGGCCGCGGAAGCGGACGGGTTCCCGGTGCAACCCATCGGCGACGCCTGTGCCAGCGCCGACGTCGTGATGCTCCTGATACCGGACGAGGTGATGCCCGAGGTGTATCGCGAGCAGATCGCGCCGCGCCTGCGTGAGGGCGCCCTGGTCGTGTTCGCTTCGGGCTACAACGTCGCGTTCGGACAGCTCGAGGTCGACCCGCATCTCGACGTGGCGTTGATCGCGCCGCGCATGATCGGCGTGGGCGTCCGCGACGCCTTCGTGGCCGGTCGCGGCTACCCGGCGTTCGTCGGCGTGCACCAGGACGCGTCGGGAAGTGCGAAGCCCCGCATGCTGGCCCTGTGCAAGGGGCTGGGCGCCACGCGCGGCGGCTGTATCGAGATGACCCTGCACGACGAGGCGAGCCTCGACCTCTTCACCGAGCAGGGCTTCGGCCCCGCCTGGGGTCGGGTGCTGATGAGCGCCGCCGAGCTGCTCGTGGAAGCGGGTTACCCGCCCGAAGCCGTGTTGGTGGAGCTCTACCTCTCGGGTGAGCTCGCCTACACCCTCGAGAAGATCCGCGAGGTCGGCATGACCCGGCAGATGGACTTCCACTCGCGCACGAGCCAGTACGGCAGCATCACGCGCGGGGCGCGCTACCTGGGGCTGGACCCGGCCCTGAAGGA
Organism: Myxococcota bacterium; assembly: GCA_039030075.1. NCBI lineage: Bacteria > Pseudomonadati > Myxococcota > Myxococcota bacterium. The sequence continues at coordinate 82,879 of JBCCEW010000008.1, forward strand.
GAAAATGGGCGAGGTGCTCGGGGAGATTCGCGACGGCACGTTCGCGAAGGAATGGTCCGAGCAGCAGGAACAGGCGAGCGCGATCTTCGAGCAGATCCGCGCGGTGCGGGACGAGCTGCCCTTCACGAAGTGGGAGGCGTCCGCCCGAACGGCCTTCGGGATCGGTTCGTCGGAGCCCGACGGCTCGGCCTGAGAGGGGCGCCCGCGAGGCGCTACCTTGGATGCCATGGTCGAAGCCCCCGCCCCGCAAGTCGCCCCCGAGGTGTTGCCGGTGGATGCGGGCGCACTCCCCGAGCGCCTCGTCCTCTACGACGGGGTCTGTGGCTTCTGCGATGGTGCCGTCCAGTGGCTCCTCGCGCGCGACCGCGAGGCGCGCCTGTGCTTCGCGCCGCTCCAGGGAACCACCGCCGAGGTCCTGCGCGCGCGTCATGCGGAGATCCCCGAGGACCTCGAGACCTTCGTCGTGGTGGAACGCGATGCGCGAGGCGAACGCGTCCACCTGCGCTCGGACGCGTTGCTCGCCGTCCTGGGCCAGCTTCCGACGCCCTGGCCCTGGCTGACGATCGTGCGCTGGGTCCCGCGCGCCGTTCGCGACGCCGCGTACACGGCCTTCGCGACACGCCGCTACCGCTGGTTCGGGACGCTCGATGCCTGCGCCGTTCCGTCGCCGGACGTGCGCGCGCGCTTCCTCGACTAGGCCCGCGGAGCTAGGCGCTCCTCGGCAACCGCTCCCAGATCGAGCGCCACTCGGCTGCGGCGGTCTGGGCCGCTTCGATCGCCGACTCGCCAACCGCGAAGATCAGCCGTCCGCGCTCGCCTTCGAAGGCGGGCGTGCGCACGACGGCGACCCAGGCGCCTTTACGGCCCGGGCGCGGGGGGGTGCGATACAGCTCGCCGTCGACCGAGCGCAGCCAGGCGACCGCTTCGTCGGGCGTGAGGGCGAGGGAATCGAGGGGGGACACGTCTTCCACGGGACACTCCGTTGCTTCGGGAGTGCCGGTGCCACCACACGGGGTGACGCGTGCAGGACGTCGCCGACCGGCAAGACGTCGGCAGTCGCGCGCGGAAGCAGGCGAGGTCGCGGGGCCTAGGGCCGTTCCGCCGCCGCTGGCGTCGGTTCCTTCTCGTCGATCGCCTCGAGAATGCGCTGACGGACGCGTTGGGTGAGTTCTTCGACGCTGTCGCCCGCGAAGCCCGCGTAGGGGATCGGGTCGAGCACGGTGACGCGAATCGGATGCCGACCCTGCAGGACCACGCCGCGTTTCGGCAGCGCTTCGGCCGTGCCTTCGATGGCGATCGGCAGGATCGGGCGCTTCGCGGTGAGTGCGATCTCGAAGGCCCCGGGCTTGAAGGCCCGCATCTGCCCGGTCGCCGAGCGGGTGCCTTCGGGAAACATCATGATCGAGTTGCCCTCGGACAGGGCCTCGAGCGAGGCGCGGATCATCTGGACGACGCTCGCCCGGTCGCCGCGTCGCAAGGCGATGTACCGGTTGAGCCGCATGTTCCAACCGATGAACGGGATCCGGAAGTTCTCGAGCTTCGACACCCACTTGTAGTGCACGAACAGCCGAAAGAGCACGAGGATGTCGAGGAGCGAGAGATGGTTGGCGACCATCACGTACGCCTCGGACCGATCGATCTTTTCGCGCCCCACCACCTTCACGGGCCAGGCCGGGTTGAACCAGGTGTAGAGGGAGGCCCAGAAGCAGGTGAACTGGTGGAGCAGGCGAAGCTGCGGATCGAAGAGACGCGTGGTCGCCCAGAGCGCGACAGCGACCGGGAAGAGGGCAACCGAGGTGGCGGTCAGAAAGACCCAGAAGAGCGTCGAGAACAACACCCGCATCGCGCTCTAGTATCCCGTGCTTCGCGCTCCGCCACCAGCCGGCGCTTCCCCGCGACAAGCCGCGACGAACGCACCGAAGAGTGCGCGCCGATGCGCGGGCTCGAGGGTCTCCGGGTGCCACTGGACGCCGAGTGCGAAGCGCGCCTCCGCGACTTCGATCGCCTCGACGACACCATCGTCCGCGCGCGCCGAGATCCGGGCACTGCCCGGCTCGGCCACGGCCTGATGGTGTCGGCTGTTCACCGCGGTGGCTGCGCGGCCAAGCAGTGCGCCGAGCGCGGTGCCGGGCTCCACTGCGATCTCGTGACGCTGCTCCGGCGAATCGAACTGATGGGGCCCGCTGCTCGGCTGGTCGGTCGCGAGGTCGTAGTGGAGCGATCCCCCGCAGTGTAGGGCGAGGAGCTGCATCCCGTAGCAGATCCCCAGCACGGGAAGGGGCCGGGCGAGGGCCGCCGCGAGCAGTGCGCGATCGAAGTCGACCTGACGGCGGGGGGCCAGCTCGAAGGCGACCTCGGGCGGGTAGGGCGTCGGGGGCGCGAAGTCGTCGCCACCCGGGACGAGCAGGCCGTCCAGACGCTGGACCGCGGCCGCGGGATCGGCGGCTTCCGGCAGATAGAGCGGGATTCCGCCGGCCTCGTGGATCGCGCGGGCGTAGGACGCGTCGATGTAGTGGTACTCGCGACCGGGCCGCCAGCGGCCGCTCTCGTCGAGGCACGGCGGAATGCCGATGAGCGGGCGCATCGCGCGAAGTATACCCTCCGGCCCGGAGCTGTTCCGGGGAGGACATGGCGCGTATCTTGATCGCCGGCTGTGGCTACGTGGGGAACGCCCTGGCCACGATGCGCGTGTCCCGGGGCGACGACGTGTGGGGGTTGCGACGACACCCCGTCGATCTCGCGTCCGGTGTGCAGGCCATCGCCGCGGATCTCGCGGTGGCCCGTTCGCTCGAGGACCTGCCCGCCGACCTCGAGGTGGTGGTCTACGCGGCCTCGCCCGGCGGACGCGATGATGCGTTCTACCGCACGACCTACGTCGACGGGCTGCGGAACCTGCTCGGAGCCCTCGAGAAGCAGGGCCAGCGTCCGCGCCGGGTGATCTTCGTTTCGAGCACGGCGGTCTACGGTCAGACGAAGGGGGAGTGGGTCGATGAGGACTCCCCGACCGAGCCCACCCACTTTTCGGGGCAGCGCCTGCTCGAGGCCGAGCAGGTGCTGCGCGACGGACCCTTCCCCGGCGTCGTGCTGCGGCTCGCCGGCATCTACGGCCCGCGGCGCACGCGGCTGATCGATCAGGTGCGGCAGGGGCGGGCCACGCTGTCGAAGGGGAAGCGCTACACCAACCGCATTCACCGAGACGACTGTGCCGGTATCCTGGACCGGCTGATCGACGTCGGCGAGACCGACCCCTGCTACGTCGGGGTGGATCACGCTCCCGAAGAAGAGCGCGTGGTCCTCGATTGGATGGCAGGCATCCTGGGCGCGCCTCCGCCCCGGGTAGAGCGGGTGGACCAGCGCAAGACACCGCGGGGCGGGAACAAGCGCTGCCGCAACACGCGCATCCTCGACGCAGGCTACCGCTTCATCTATCCGACCTACCGCGAGGGCTATACGGCGGTCCTTTCCGGACGGGCCCCCGAGCCCAGCGCGTGAGCGAGAAGCCGCCGCTCGCCGGTCCGGCTCTGGCGATGCCGGGGGCCGTGTTCTCGCCCATCGCCGATCGCCTGCGCAGTGCGCCGCAGGGGGTGTGCCCCCTGCACGTCGGGGACACCTGGCTCGAGCCCTTCGACGGCGCGCGCATGCAGGATCTCGCCGTCGACAGCCACGCGGGCCTGCACCGTTACTGCGAGACGCGCGGCGTGCCGGAGCTCGTCGAGGCGCTGACGGCGAAGCTGCGCGAGCGCAACGGGCTCGATGCCGATCCGACCCGCGTGCTGGTCACGGCCGGCGCCACGGGCGCGCTCTCCTCCGCGTTCGGCGCGATCGCGTCGCCGGGAAGCGAAGTCCTGGTGCTGACGCCGTACTGGCCGCTGATCCGGGGCATGATCCAGGCCTTCCACGCGACCCCCATCGAGGTGCCCTTCTACGATCGGGTGACGAGCGCCGAGGAAGCGGTGGCGGCCGTCTCCGCGCGACGCAGCGCCCGTACGGTCGCCCTCTACGTTTCGTCTCCCTCGAATCCGACCGGACGCGTGATTCCCGGGGCGTGGCTCGAAGCGCTGGCAGCCTGGGCGCGGCGGGAGAATCTCTGGCTGTTCTCGGACGAGGTCTACGAGGATCACGTCTACCGGGGCGACCACGTCTCGCCCGGTCGCTTCGCCCCGGAACGCACACTCTCGGTCTATTCCTTTTCGAAGGCCTACGGCATGGCGGGGAACCGCACCGGCTACCTGACCGGCCCCGCCGCGCTCGTGGAGCAGGCGTTGAAGGTCTCGACCCACACCGCCTACCACGCACCCACCGCGGGCCAGGTGGCGGCGATCCGGGCGCTCGCGTCGGGTGCCGCTTGGCTCGGCGAAGCCCGGGCGCAGTACCAGCGGGTCGGCGATCGCGTGGCCGAGCGTCTCGGTGTCCCCGCACCCGAGGGTTCGACCTTCCTCTTCCTCGACGTCGCCCCGCAGCTGGACGATCGGGGGCTCTGGGGCTTCCTCGCCGACTGCGTCGACGATGGGGTCGCGCTCACCCCTGGACCGTCTTGCGGTGCGGAGTACGAGAGCTGGGTACGGCTCTGCTACACCGCCGCGCCACCGGACGAGGTGCTCGCTGCGGTGGATCGCCTGGCCGCGCGGTTGGGACGCTAGCCAGAGCCCGGCGGATCGGGGCGCACCGGCAGCGCCGCGAGCATCGCGCACCAGGCAGGGGGCAGGGCGTGCTCGCGCGCGCCCTCGGTCATCCAGGCGCGGTAGCGTTCGGTGGCGACGCGATCCTGCGTCTCCAGCGCCGAGAGGTAGGTCTCCGCGGTCGGCCCCGGCGTCTCGGGGGCCGACGCCCATTCCAGGCGCACCGAGACCCGCTGGTAGCCCCCCTCGTAGCGGTCGAGCTCGGTCCACGCTTCGGGGGCGAGCCGGAACACCACGCCCCACACCTCGGCACCCGCGTCGGGCCGAATATTCGCTTTCGCGGAGCCGTCTCTGCCGGGCTTGTCCAGATGGAACGCGTAGTTCCGCAGGCGGGCCGCGCCGAGCGGCTGGGCCGAGGCCACGCGCTCCTGGAGACGCCGGGTCGAAAGGTTCGATCCGTAGGCGAAATACAGGTCCCCCGCGGCGCCCGCGGCCGGCTTGAGTGCCGGAGCGGCGGCGTTACCTTCCGAGACCACGAACGACCGTTTGAGAGAGTGGGGAGGTTTCTTCGACCATGTCGATCTCGCAGATTTCGCGCCCGCAGGGCTTCGTGCACAGGGCTTCGATCGTCGCCGCCGCGCTGTGCGTCGTGCTCGCATGGGCCGTTCCCGCGGCCAGCAAGGGCAAGCCCGACGCGATGGCGGCCCTCGAGAGTTTCATTTCGATGCAGGGCATCGACAAGAGCAAGCCGGGCTGGAAGTCGAACCTGCCCGAGCCGATCGAAGCCGACTTCAGCGGCCAGAAGGTCACCTGGAAGCTGCGCACGAACCTCGGCCCGATCGAGGTGAAGCTGATGCCCGACGTGGCGCCGAAGCACGTGACCAGCACGGTCTACCTCACCACCCTCGGCTTCTACGACAACACGCGCTTCCACCGCGTGATCCCGGGCTTCATGGCCCAGGGCGGCGATCCGACCGGGACCGGTCGTGGCGGGCCGGGCTACCAGTACTCGGGCGAGTTCGATCCGGAGGTGAAGCACGACAAGGGTGGCCTGCTCAGCATGGCCAACGCGGGTCCGGGTACCGACGGGAGCCAGTTCTTCCTGACCTTCGTGGCTACCCCGTGGCTCAACAACAAGCACACGATCTTCGGTGAGGTCGTCTCGGGGATGGACGTCCTGAAGAAGATGGAAGAAAAGGGCACGCGCAGCGGCCGACCGACCGCCGAACTCAAGATCGAGAAGGCGACGATCCAGTTCGACTGAGCTCGCTTCCGCGCCGCTAGCCGTCGATCGCGACGAGCTCGTAGGGGCCGCCGAGGATCACGTCCTCGAGGCCGCAGCTGCCCGAGTTGAGATCCGCCACGTGGGCTTCTCCTGATCCGGCGACGGTCGGGAAGCTCCGTGCGTGGCTCTCCCGCGGCAGCACCACCTTGACCTGGGCGCCGGGGACGGCTTCCCCCGTGCCATCGTCGACGACACGGAACGTCACCCAGTGGCGCTGGGGCGGAGCCGCTTCCTCGGTATCGGACTCTTCCGGCGGCGGCGCCGCGCGCGTGGGCTCCTGGGGGACCGGTCGCGCTTCGACCGGCCACATGCGCAGCGCTCCCCGCTGCACTCGCGCCGAGATCCGTCGGATCACGTCGGCGTTGTCGCGGCGGGCGTAACCCCCACCGTCCAACGTCACGAGCTGGCGCATGGCCGAGGGTTCCCATTGGCAGCGCCGCAGGATCCGCTCGGCGGCTGCCGGCTCCAGGGGCGCGTGGTCACCGGCCTCGGCGGCGGGGGCGATCTGGTAGGTCCTGCCCGCGATGCGAAGGGTGCGCAGCATCGGACGCTCCTCTAGTTCCCGCGCCCGACCGCGATCGGCGTCGGGGCTGGATCTGCGGCAGCCTGGGCACGGAACTCGCCGAGGTGCGCACGGAGGTCGACGGGAATCGGCTCGCCGGCGTCGAAGCGGACTTCGAGGCCGGTCTCCGTGTAGCTCAGCCGGGCCCCGGGGAACCCCTCCTCGTGCGCGCGCTCGAGCACCGTGGCCGCGCCGAAGGTCCACTGCTCCCAATCGCGGCGGAGGTATCGGCCCGCGAGCGCGCGGCCCCCGTTCTCGACACTCAGGACGAGATAGTCGTTGGCCACGGTGCCGGCCTCGTTCTGGGTCACGTCGATCAGACCGACCAGAGCCGCGTCGGCAGGGAAGGACAGTTCGTCCACCCGGGCGAGTTCCTGCGCGGCGGTGTAGGGCGGCGGGTCGGCCACTTCGAGGACGCGGAGCTTGCCGGCTTCGACGCTCGCGACCCGGTGGCGCAGCTTCTGCGGGGGCCAGTAGTGCAGCAGTCGGGCCTCGGCGGGTCTATCGCGTGAGGCGAGCTCCGCAATCACCGAGGGGAACTCGGGGTAGAGGCTCGACACGAAGACGAGGCGAGGTGTCGGGGAATCGACGAGGACGAGCTGCTGTGTGCGCGGGGCGCCGCTCGCCGGGTGCTCGATGGCGTCGACGGTCCGCTGTTCGAGGGCGGCGACGGCAAAGGGCACCGGTTCCGAGGCGGTTCCGTCGGGCAGCAGCAGCCGCGCTGAGCACGGCCCGGACGGGAGCGGGCGAAACGCGTCGAGGGTCTCGAACTCCCCTTCATGGATTCCGCCCGCGTCCAGGGCGAGGGGCTCCGGGTCGTCGCGTCCCTTGTTGCGTCGCGCCTTCGCGCGCTGCTCGATCGTGAGCGGGTGATCCAGGGTGCGGGTCTGGTGCGTCGTCCCGTCGGGACCCGCGATGGCGAGCTGAACCCGGCGAAGATCCGGGATCGTGTAGGTCGTCTCCGAATCGTTCACGATGCGGAAGCGCACGGTGAACGGACGATACGGGTCCAGCGGGGTCGCCGGTTCGATCGCCACGATGCTCGCGTTCACGCCGTCTCTCTCCTCGTCTCGCTCCCGGGCCCCGGATCCGAGCCCACAGGCGACGACACCCAGGAGAATCCACACGCCGGCGACCGCCCGGGTCGCTCGCGCCACCGACTAGACCCTCACGGCGCGCAGCGAAGCGCCGACGTCGTCACCGACGCCCGGCACGAAACGGTAGCCCCGCTGACGCGTCCAGAAGCCGAGCATCGGTGTTTCGATTTCGGGCTCTCCCACCAAGATGCGCGGATGGTAGCGACGCTCCCCCTGCGACAGCTCGTGCACCCGCTCAGCACCGTCGCGGAAACGAAGCCGATCGTCTGCCGTCACCCAGAGCGCGACCGGGCCGCCGCGCAGATCGAGGCGGAAGTCCAGCTCGCGAACGACATCGTCCGATGCCTCCAGCGCCAGTGTGACGGCGCGCACGGCGGGGGCCGGGCCGCGATACGGGGCGAAGCCCGTTTCCACGAGCCCCAGCGCATCGTTCTTCTGCCATGCCGCCCGCACCACGCCCTCGGCGAGGTTGGCGTAGAGGTGGCACGGAGTGCCTTCACTCGAGTGGAGCGCACGGGTCTGGACCTCCGTGCCGTCGTGGTCGTACAGCGTGTGCGTCAGCTCTGTGCCGGACTCGAGCACGTGGATGAGGTCGGGGCCTCCGCACACCGCGAGCGGTGCGGGTTCGGGCCCGAGACGGTGGTCCAGGCAAGCTTCTGGGGCCCCCTCCGCGGGGAGGCGGAACCCGCAGAGGTGTCGTTCGCCCGGGTCGCCCGTGACGCAAAAGACGAACACCGCTTCCTCCGCGGTCCGAAACGCGAAGGGCAGGAGCGGCGTGGGATTCGGAAGCCGAATCTCGCGCACCGGGGCGTCGCTGCGCCCTGAAAGCGTGCGATGCACCCGGAGCCTCCCTTCGCCGCAATCCTGGACGAGGACCTTGGTGAGACCCTGCTCCATGTCTTCCGGGTCCCAGAACGCCGCGACGGCGGGTACCCAGCGCCCGGCTTCGGGGGCTTCGATCGAGCGGTCGAAGAACGCGGCGCGGGGTTGGTTCAGCCCCAACCAACGGAGCCGCGTCGCCGCCGATCCGTTCGCATCCGTGGCCCGACAGAGTTGGGACTGGGTGCCGAAGATCGGGTTCTCGTACCAGACCTGCACTTCGTCGATCTCGACGGCACGACAGCGCAGCGACACCGGGGCATCGCCCGGTCGGGCCGGTTCGTCCGGCGCAATCGTCACCGATCCGAGTTCGTAGTCGCCGCTGGCAAGCGGGTAGTAGTACTGGGCGAGGTCGAAGACGAGCTCGACGGATTCGCCCGCCGGGATCTGGACGGGTTGGGGAGGCTCGGCGAGCCCGCGGCTGTAGAGCAGGCGCGCGCGCAGGGACTCGTCGATCGTCAGCACGCACTCGCCCGCAGCGTCGCGGAGCTCCAGCGCGCAGCGGTGCGTCGCGTGGTCGATCACCACCGGCTCGATGCCCGTGTTGCCTACCTCTACCGTGACGACCGCGGTCTCGATCGTCGAGAGCTCGGTGCTCGGGGCCACCCCAGTGATCCGCGACGTGAGCGCCATGCTCAAGAGCTCGCCGGCAATGCGGCGTTGCCGACCTGCCAACCGCGCAGGCGCAGGTTGCACTTGCCACAGAAGAGCGGGTTGAACTCTCCCAGCGTCGTGTCCTCCGCGAAGCTGAGGTAGCTCATGATGCAGTTGTGGTCGGCTCCGTCGTGGTGCTCGGGCGTCTCGGACACCCTGGGAGGGGGTTCGGGGTCGTTGCTGACTTCATGGTGATAGAGGAAGTGGTGATGGCCGAACTCGTGGGCGAGGACGAAACCGCGTCGATCTCCGTCGCCGAGGTCATAGGTGACGATGCCGTCGGCGAGGCCCATGCTCAGGAACGAGGCGCGATAGTTGGCGGTGTCGACCTCACCCCGGCGGATCAGGCCTGGCGCCTTGTAGACCGTGACGGGTTCATGAGGCCGGAACGCGACGACGATGTGACCCATCGGGTGCCGGGCGCGGAGCTTTCGGCTCAGCAACGCCGCCATCGGCTCGGAGAGCTTCGAGACGAAGCCGCGGCTGTTGTCGTAGAAGAGGGAGCGGAGGGCCGCCTTGTACTCGTTCCCCCCGAGGCGTTTCTGAGCGGGCACATCGCGGCCGAAGAACGCGTCCTTAGTCAGTGAGAACTTGTCGAAGAACCCGAGTGTCTTGCCCGGCTTCGCGTCTCCCACCACGCGGTTCGCGTCACTCGAGGAGAGTCCTCTCCGTTTGAGCCTGCGCTGAAGTCCTTCCGGGCTCCAGCCGGCAACGAGGGTCCGGTATTCCTGCTCGCTGATGACGTCGGTGATGTCCTCGATTGCACCGCCGCCCGGTACGTCGAACTTCACGTAGCACTGCTCGAAGTAGGTGCGGACCCTCTGCAGCTGGTACTGGCCCGCGGGCACTCCGGGCCACGACACGATCTTCGACCACGGCTGGGCGCGCCAGATCGTGAAGGTGCCGGTCTCGACCTTGCCCGCATCGCGCCCCTCGGCGTTTGCGCCGTGCCAATCCTTGAGATCGTCCTCATTGGGGAGGCCCGAGAAGTCGAGGTCGGCGATCACCTGGTACGAGTCACCCCCGATCTTCGACGGGACGAAGTTCGCGCCGGTGTACCCGAAGAGCTTGTCGTTTCCGCTGTCGACCGAAGCCTCGGAGCAGGGGATCTGATTGCGTTCGACCAGGGGGAACCCCTTCCACGACAAGAAGAGGTCGGTGAGCTGATCCTTGCCGCCGAAGGTGCCCGGGCAGTTCTTCACGAAGGCGGTGCCGTCGCTATAGGTGTATCCCGCTCCCTGGATGTGGTTCTGCACCGCTTGCATGTACGCCAGGCGCTGGGTGTCTCGGCTGGCGGCATCCGCGGCGCGGTAGCGCACGTCTTCCTGGTAGCGGGCGTTCATGCCGGGTTCGGCCGGGTCCACGACGCGCCATCCGACCCGCGCCTTGCCCACCCCCATCGGCGAATGCACGTCCCGGTCCTGGTGGTCCCGCAGGTAGACCTTCACCTTGATCGGGACGAACGGGTCGTTCACGCGCGCGGCATCCTGGTCGTAGCGGACCTCGCCCGCGAGCTGGAAGTCGTCTCCCTTGGCGTAGTAGACCAGTGGCACCACGAAGCGCGCGTCCTGCCCGGGGGCGGGGAGGGCGTTCAGGTTCTCGCTCCCATCGCGACGGTTGTGATCGGCAGCGAGCCGCGTGCGCAGCAGGCCGCCGAACTGTCCGGCCGCGTCGTCGAGGAAGTCGAAGTACGCGGTGCCGTCGGGGTCGGCCTCGACCTGGGCGCCGTGGTCGTCGACGACGCGGCGTAGGAACTCGCCGTCGTGGCATTTGTACAGCTTGATGGCGCGCTCGCGGCATCCGCGCTGGTACGCCGTTTCCGCCCCGTCGTCGGTGAAGGGGCCGCCGAAATAGCCCAGCTCGTTCAGCTTCCAGCGGTCCCAGTCGTCGGTGTCCGCGGGAGGCGTGGTTTCGTCGGCGAGCCAGGCGCCCTTGCTGAGCTCGAGCTTGCCGTAGAGCACCTTGAACTCGCGCTCGTCCTTGAGGCCTCCTGCGGCTTCGATGGTCAACTTGTAGGGGGAGTAGAGCGGGCTCAGGCAGAGGTCCTGGAGGTCGCCTGCGGCGCAGGTGGTCTCCCCCTGCCAGGCGAAGGCCTTTGCGCGTCCCTTGCGCTTCTGTTCGTCGTCGAGCTCGTGCTCGAAGATCACGCCGTCGGCGTAGTGGTCGCTGGTCACGCGGATCGTGACCTGCTCTCCTTCCAGGTAGCCGATCGAGAAATGCAGCCCCGCGTCTTCGGCGCCGGACGCGAAATGGTCGTGGAGCGCGGTGATGCGCAGGAACGGCTTCGGCTCGATCGCTTTGACCCGAACCGTGTAGGTCTTGTCCACCGCCATGCCGGACTGCGGTTGAAAGAGGCCGGGTATCTCGAGGGTGCCGGGCGACTCGGTTCCGTCGAACTCGAAGTTCACCCCGTCGGCCGCGAGCGTCCGACAGCCGACGTAGGTGTAGAGGCACTCGTTGATCTCCCAGGGGCTCGAAACGCCCCAGTTGAAGATCGCGAGCTGCTCGACGCTGAGGCCGGCTCCGGTCGCGAGACTCTGGAGGGTCTCACCGGCCTGGACCTTGTGGGTCTGTGCCTGCGCACGCGGTTTGAAGAGCATCGAACGACTCGCCGGCCGGTGACGACGCTCATCCTAGCAGGATGGGCCACCCGCCCATGCGGGTGAGTCGCGGTCGCGCGCAGAGCCAATACACCCGGGCTTCGCTGCGCTCGGCGTGGCTCCCGCGATGAGCGAGCGTGCGCGATCGCCTACGCGAAGGGCTTCTCGAGCGCCTGAATCACCCGCTCTTCGGCGTCGGAGATCGAGCCGAGCCCGAGGAAGCCGCCGGCGGCATCCGCGACGCTGCGGGCCTTGCCGACGATGGCGTCGCGCAGGGCGCGCTTCTCCGCGGCGTCGAGCGCGGCGACCAGCTCGACGGTGTAGCCGCCCCAGCTCGCGAAGAGCTCGGCGTCGGGGCGCGTCGAGAGCCAGCTCTCGAGCAGCTGGTGGCTCTCGCTGCCGGCCTGGATGCCCTGGTCGGCGGCGGCGCGCAGGATCGCGTCGCGTTCCTTCGACTGGATCTCGCCATCGGCCCAGGCCACTTCGACCAGGGGGACCAACGACAGGGCCGCCCAGGTCGCCCCATCGAGACCCATGTCGACGAGCCGCTCGAGCAGCGCCGTGTTCTTGATGTGGGAGGTCGCCGCGAGCGCCTCGACCGCGGCGGCCTTCTCCCGCTTCTCGCGGAGCTGGTCGATCAGGTGCTGGTTCTGCTTCGCGAAGAAGGACTCTTCCAGCGCCTTCTTGCGGTTCCCGAGAATCTCTTCCGACATCGGATCTCCTGGAGACGAGCACAGCGGGCGCACCGGCGGAAGCGCCGGCTATCGGCTCACTCGTGAATCTGCTCCGCGAGATACCGCTCTTTGCCGATTTCGTCCACGATGTGGAGCTGGGCCTCGAGCCAGTCGGCGCCGCCTTCCTCGCCCTTGAGGATGCTCTCGAGGAGCTCCCGGCTGCCGTTGTCGCCCTTTTCGACGCAGACCGCGATGCCCTTGTTGAGGCGCTCGATGGCCTCGGTCTCGACGGCGAGGTCGAGCTTGTGCTGCTCGACGGCGTCCTCGCCGACCCGCACCGGGTTGAGGCGCTGCATGTTGGGCACGCCGTCCAGGTAGAGGATTCGCTCGATGACGGCGTCGGCGTCCTTCATCTCCCCGATGGATTCTTCGTACTTCTTCTTCGAGAGGCGCTCGTAGCCCCAGTTCTCGCACATCTTGTGGTGGATGAAGTACTGATTGATCGCGGTGAGTTCCGCAGTCAACACCTCGTTCAAGACTTCGATCACTGCCGGATCACCGCGCATCGCCAAACCCCCTGATGTCTTTGCCGCCGTCGTTTCGTCGACGCGGGCCGAAATCAGGGCAAGGCTATCCGCCCGCCAGGGTGGTTCCAGCTAAACGAAATTGAAAATGGAAGTCTGGAGAACGTGGCGCCGCGGTCAGCTGGCGGCGGCGAGATCGGCGCTTCCAGCGCGCCGGGTCCCTTCGTGCTCGATGAGTTCGCGGACCACGGGCACGCAGCCCCCGCACTCGCGGCCTGCCTGACAGGCCATGGCCACCTTGCGCGGTGAGGTGGCACCGCCGCGAACGGCTTCGCGGATGGTGCGGTCACAGATGGCTTTGCAGTGGCAAACGATCACGTCGAGCTCCCAACGGGATGCAGTCTACGCGTTTTGAAAATGAAGTTCAATATCGTTTCCATCGGCCACTCGAGGACGTCGCTGAAGATCCGAAAAGCGTTTTAATTTCAAATATTTGCGGTTTGTGACCGGATTCGTCCCCGGCCCGTTCTAGGATGCGCAGCGAGGGGGCGATGGGGGACGGCAGCGAGGACACCGGAGGCCACGGCGTCGAGGGCGCCGGGAGCGAAGCGGGCGGTCTGGAGTCCGGGTCGTTGCTCGCCGGAGTGGGCCGCCGCGAGCGCAAGCCGACGCCGGCACGCGGCGACGGCACTCCCGCCGCGCTGTCGTCAGCGCCAGTCGTGGAGCCAGGACCGGCCTCGGATCCGGGACCGGTTTTGACGCCGGGGCCAATCTGGGAGGCGGGGCCGCGCGCTCTCGAGGCCCAGTTGCTCGACGACCTGGGCCAGGCCTTGGACGAGGCTCGGCGCGCAGGCGCCTGGGCGCGCCCGATCCGCGTGCTCGTGCCTTCGGGCAGCCTGCGCGACCACCTGACACGCGCCCTCGTGGCCCGTGCGGGCCGCGCCCTGCTCGGGTTGCGCGTCCAAACGATGGAGTCGGCGGTCGCCGAGGTCATCGCGTCGGGCGAAGCGACGCTCGGTCCGCCCGCGCTCTTCGGCGCCCGGGTGCGTGAGGTCTCCGGTCGCGATGCCGTCCTGTCGCGGACCTTGTCCGGGTTGGACGACGGCTTCGGCGCCGTGGTCGGGGTCGTCGACGACCTCCTCGACGCGGGTTTCATGGGCGCGCACGCCGAAGTGCTGGCCGAGCGGCTGGACGAGCTCGGTGGCGGGGCCGCCCAGGCTCGCGCGGCCGCGTTGCTGCGCGTGGCGAGCACCGTCGAGGCGCAGTTGGCCGACGGGACGCTCGGGCACCGGTCGGCGCGCCTCGCGATGGCGAGCGAGCAGGTCCACGCGTCGCCCGAATGCTGGCCGACCCAGGCGCTGTTCCTGCACGGCTTCGCCGACGCCACCGGAGCCCAGCTGGATTTCCTCGAGGCGCTGATGCGCGCGTTTCCGTCCCGCATCTACCTCGACGCGTCGCGACTCGGTGCGTTCGGGGCCCGCCTGCGGACACGCCTGGCGCCCGGCGCCGCACCTCCCCTGTCGGCCTCTCCAGCGCACGTCGCGTCGGTCGAGGTGCACCGCGACCCCGAGGCCGAAGCGCGCGCCGCGGCTCTGTGGGCGCGCGAACGACTCGCCGCGGGCGCGGTGCCCGAGCGTGTCGCCATCGTGGTGCGGGATCTCGAGAGTCACCGTCTGGCGCTGCGGCGTCAGCTGCGGCGCACCGGCGTCCCGTTCTCGGGAGCCGGCGAGGCCGGGGGGGCGGGGCGTGATGCGGCGCGCGTGCAGTCGCTCCTCACGCTGCTGCGGGATGGCGGACGCATGCCGTACGAGCGCTGGCTCACCCTGCATCCCGAGCTCGTCGCGAGCCCTTCGCGTCTCGCCGACGCGCGCGACGCCGGTCACGTGCTGGGTTGGGTCGCGCTGGCCGACGCCGCGAATGCACCCGCGGTCCGCGCTGCGGTGCCGCTGCCCGCGCGCCTGGGGCTGGAGGCGAACGAGCCCGGTGTCGTGGCGCGACGCCAGCTCGCCGCACGCGATGCCGAGGGCTGGGCGAGTCGCGCCCGGGCCAGCCTGGCGGCGTGGCACGCCTGGTCGGCGCGCTGCGGGTTCGACGAGGCGCGGCATCGCCTCGAAACGATCTGGGAGGCCGTCGGCTGGTCACACGACGAGCCCCTGCGCGTCGCGCTCGAGGCTGCACTTCCCACACCGGTGAGCGTCGGACCGTCGAAGGTCGAAACGGCGGACTGGATTCGGCTGCTGGAACGCTCCTTCTCCGAGGTCGGGTTCGAAGCGCTCGGCGGGGCTGGCGGCGGCGTGCAGGTGCTCGGCGTGATGGAAGCCCGGGCGCGCAGCTTCGATGCCCTGCGTGTCCTCGGGTTGAATCGCGGACAGTTTCCGCGGGCCATCCAGGAAGATGCGCTCCTGTCCGACGCGGTGCGCGCGGCGCTCCGCGTCGTGTTGCCCGATCTGCCCATCAAGCGCGAAGGGCACGACGAGGAGCGATTCCTCTTCGAGCAGCTGTTGGGGGCCGCATCCCAGGTCGTCCTCTCCTATGCCGAAGTGCGGGCCGATGGTCGTCCGGCATCCGTCTCACCGCTCCTCGAGCGGGTGATCTCCGAGCAGCGGGGCGCCCCCTCGGCGCTGGAGGCGGGCGCACCGCCACCCCACGTCGATTGGCTCGCGGCGCTACACGCGCGCACGACTCGCGAGCGGCGCGCGCTCGGCCTGCCGGCTCTCTCCGACGCGGCGTTGCGCGGCCGCGCGGCCGCGATCGCGGCCCTGGAGTTCCGCGGGCCGCGACGGCAGACGGCGGAGTTGCCGGCATCGTTGGGAGCGGTCGGCCCGGCCGTCCTCGCTGAGGACCCGCGTCAGGACGCTCCGTTCGTGACCTTCCTCGAGCAGCTCGCAAAGTGTCCCTGGCAGGCGTTCCTGCGCCGCGTTCTACGGCTCGAGCCCGTACCGGACGCGCGGGGTACGTTGCCGGGGGGGCGCGACGCCCGACTGCTCGGCAACGTGGTACACCGCACCCTCGAGGTGAGCTGCGCGCCCGATGCCGCGACCTCCTGGCCCACGTCGGTCGATCGCAAGGTCCTGCACGAGTCGGCGCGGCGCGAGCTCCAGCGCGCAGGGGTGGCGCTGCCCGGCTATGAGCGCGCGCTCGCGGCCCGCGCCGCCGCGTTCGTGGACGTCGCGCGTCGACTCGACGCTGGCGACCCGGCCCTGGTGCGCGCGGTCGAGCCCGAGCGGACGGCCGAGGTGCCGGTGGGCGACGCGACGCGCACGCTGCGCTTCCGGGCGGATCGCGAAGACGCGCTGTCGACCTCGGACGGCTCGAGCGAAGCGCCCCGCGTGCGCTTCACCGACTGGAAGACCGGGCGCGCGCCCGCGCAGCAGACCCGCGCCGAGTCGCGCCGCGAGGAACACCGGCGCCGCCTGCTGCGCGGCGAGCTCCTGCAGGCCCACGCCTACGCGCAGCACGGCGAAGGGCGCTTCGTCTACCTCGACCCGGATCTCGACGACGCGCTCCGGGTGCTCGCGGCGGAGCCCGAGGGCGCACAGCGCGAGGCCTTCGAGCAGAGCGTTGCCACGCTCTTCGGGGCGTTCGAGCGCGGTGTGTTCTTTCCCCGGCTGCGTCTCCCGGATCGCGACGAAGAACCCGGAGCGTGTCGTTTCTGCGACTACAAGCAGGCCTGCGTGCGCGGCGACAGCGGCGCGCGTGCGCAGCTCCAGCGCTGGGCCGAAGCGAGCGGCTCGACCGAGGGCGCTGCGCTCTGGGCGCTCGCCGCCGCGGACCGCACGTGAGTCGCGTCGTCGAGCGGCGCAACGAAGACGCCGCGTGCCGCGCTCTCGCCACCCGCGAGTTCCTGCGTCCCCTGGTGGTCGAGGCCGGTGCGGGTACGGGAAAGACTGCGACGCTGGTGGCGCGCATCCTGTCCTGGTGTCTCGGCCCGGGTTGGGAACGCGCCGCTGCCTCCGAGCCCGACGCGACGGCCGAAGCCCTCGGCGAACGCGTGCTGCGCGGCGTCGTCGCCATCACCTTCACCGAAGCGGCGGCCGCGGAAATGGACGCGCGGACCGACGCCGCTCTCGCCTTGCTCGCCAAGGGGGAGTCTCCCATCGGCTTCGAGGGCGACGCGCCGCCCGAGCGCATCGTGGCGTTGCGCGCCGGCCTGGATCACCTCTCGATCCAGACCATCCACGGCTATTGCCGCCGGTTGCTGGCGGGCCACCCGCTCGAGGCCGGACTCCACCCCCGCTTCGAGGTCGATGCCGACGGCCGCGCCCTGGCCACCGTCGCGCGCGAGGTGCTTCGCGAAGCGGCCTCGCGTGCCTATGCCGCCGATGACGCGGACTGGCTGTTTCTCGCCGAGCGCGGCATCGGTCCCCAGGAACTCGAGGCCGAGGTCGTGCGGCTGCGCAGCGCCGGCGTCGACCCGGGCGCACTCGCGGCGGATCCGCTGGCGCCCGACCGCGTGGGGAGCCTCACGGAGCGGATCGCCGCTGCCCGCGGCGATCTGCGCGCAGCCCTCGGTGACCTCGACGCGTCGGGGGGGCGACTGCGCAAGGCGCGCGCGGTGGTCGAGGCCCTGGCGGTGGATCCGACTCCGCTGGGTGCAGCGGGCGCAGGCCTGTCCGAAGGGCTCGACGAGATCGCATCGCTCTGGTCTGCCTCCGCGCGCAATGCGGTGACCGACTGGTCGCGCGGGCGCTTCAGTGCAGCCGAGCGTGAGGCCCTGGGGAGCCGCTGCCCAGAGGTTCAGGCGGCGGCGCGCGGTTTCGCCGCGTTGCTCAAGCACGTCGAGCGTCTCGATCCGCCCATGCTCGTGCACGCCGGCCGCGTTCTGTCGGGCCTCCTGACGCGGGTGGACGCGGAGCTGCATCGCACCGGGCGTCTCGGCTTCGAAGACCTGCTGACGCGCACCGCCGCCTTGTTGAGGGATTCGCCCGGCGTCGCCGCGCGTCTGCGCACGGGAATCGATCAGCTGCTGGTCGACGAGTTCCAGGACACGGATCCGCGTCAATGCGCCATCGTCGAAGCACTCGCGCTGTCGGGACCGGCGGGTGACCGACCCGGTCTGTTCCTGGTCGGCGATCCGAAGCAGTCGATCTACGGGTGGCGCAGCGCGGACCTCGCCGCATACGAGGCGATGCTCGCGAAGGTCGACGCGTCGAGCGGCTTGCGTGGCCGGTTGAGCGTGAACTTCCGCTCGGTGCCGGCGGTGCTCGACGAAGTCGAATGCGTCATGGAGCCGCGTATGCAGCGCGAGCCCGGCGTCCAGCCTGGGTTCGAAGGGCTGGCACCGCGACCCGGAGCCGAAGCGGCACCGGGCTTCACCACGCCCGACCACGCACCGATCGAGTACTGGGTCACGGCTGGCAGAGACGCCGAAGGAGGCCTGGCACGGATCCGTGCGACCGATGCCGCGCGTATCGAGGCGGATGCACTGGCTGCCGACCTGCGCGCGCTGCACGACGAACACGGCGTCGCCTGGCGCGACGTCGGCGTGCTGTTCCGCAGCCGCGGCGAGTGGGACGTGTACCTGGGAGCGCTGCGAGCGGCGGGGGTGCCGTTCCGTGTGGAAGGGGACCGCACCTACTACCGACGCCGCGAGGTCATCGACGCGAGCGCGCTGGTGGCGGCGGTGCTCGACCCGAACGACGGCATCGCGGCGGTAGCCACCCTGCGCTCTTCGCTCGCTGCGGTGCCCGATGCGGCGTGGTTGCCGCTGTGGGCGGGCCGCTTTCCGGCGCTGTGGGCACGGCTCGGCGAGGATCCCGAGGCGCTCAGCGACGCGCGCGATCTGGTACGACGGGTGGGCGCCGAAACGTCGTCCGGGTCCGCATGGGCGGCGGCGGCGGAAGCGCTGCTCGAGACGTTGGCCGCGCTGCGCCGGTCGCTCGCCGTCGAGGCGGGGGACGTGTTCGTGGAGCGGCTGCGCTCGGCCACCGGCTTCGAGTGCAGCGAGGCTGCGCGCTTCCTCGGGCATTGGCGGGTCGCGAACCTCGAACACTTCTTCGACGGGCTCGCGTCTCGGCTCGCCGATCCGACCACGACGCTCGCGGACGTGCTCCGTGAACTGCGTCGCGGTGTTGCCGAGGAAGAGAGCCCGAGCGTGGAGCCTGCGCCGCTCGACACCCGCGACGCCGTGAGTGTCGTGACCCTGCACGGAGCGAAAGGGCTCGATTGGGACCACGTCTATCTGATGCAGCTTCACAAGGGCGAAGCCTCGGCCGCGAACGCGACGGAGATCGGGCGCGTCGACGACGCGCTGGAGGCCTGCTGGTTCGACGCGCCCACCCTAGGCTACGACCGGCTGATCGAGCGTCGCCGACGTGTGACCGAAGCGGAACGGGTCCGAACGCTCTACGTCGGCATGACCCGCGCGCGGGAGCGGTTGGTTCTGTGCGGCGCCTGGCCCGAGACCCTCCAGCGGAGTGCGCCCTCGTCGCACGTGGCCCTGCTCGAGGGACGGCCGCCGGGGGCGCTCGCCTTCGCCGATGCGATGCGCGAGGCCACAGCCGGGGAGGGGTTCCTCGACGCCGGAGGCGCTCGCTGGCGATTCCTCGTGGCGGGTGAGGTCACCGCGCTGCAGAGCACGAACGCCCCGGAAGCGACGCTCTTCGACCCCGAGCCGGCGCCGTGTGCCGTCTCGCCCGCGCGCGCGGAGCGGAAGGCGCGGATCGGTGTCACGGAAATGGCAGCTCGACGCGCCGGCGTGGTTCCCCTCGTGTCTTCCGAGGCCCAGGAAACGCCGGGGGTCGCGCTGGGCATTGCGGTCCACGCCGCGTTGGCGGAGCTGACGCTGGATGCCGAGAACCGCAGCGACTGGTCGGCGGAATGGTCGACGCGAGGCGAGACGGTGACCCGGATCCTGCGTCAGCGCGGGCGCAGTCAGGAGGAGGAGCGCGCGGGTGCCGCATTCTGGGATGCCCTGGGCGAGGGACCGCTCGCGGATCGCTTGTTCGAACGACGGTCCCAGGTGGCCGCCCGTGAACTCTCGTTGATGCTCCCGGCCGAGGGCGACCCCGCCGACGTCGCCGTGGGCAGCATCGACCTGCTGCTCGACGACCCGGACGTGGGTCTCGTCGTCGTCGACTACAAGACGGATCGCGCGGATTCCCAGGGCATCCCTGCGCGCTATCGGGAGCAGCTGCGACTCTACGGGGCCGCGGTCCACGAGGCGCTCGGGCTCGCACAGCCGCCGCGCCTGGAGATCTGGTGGCTCGGCACGGGGGAGATCGACCGCCTGGACCCTGCGGGCGCGGACGACCGCGCGCCGCTTCCCGCACAGCTCTCGCTCCTACCCACCGCCTGAGCGCGGACGCGTGTGACCGACCCAGCGCGGGTGCATCCAACCCACCTTGGATCCCCCCGGCTCCGTCTCGACACGCAACCCGCGCGTCGAGGCGACCGATCCGCGGCGCCCTCGGCGGACGTCGCTTTGCGTAGGAGGCGACCCGCATGAAGGCATCGGATCTGTTCGTTCGCTGTTTGGAAGCGGAGGGCGTCACGCAGATCTTCGGTGTGCCCGGTGAGGAGAACGCGGATCTGATGTTGTCGCTCGAGGATTCTCCGATCGAGTTCGTTCTCACGCGTCACGAGCAGGGCGCGGCATTCATGGCCGAGGTGCACGGGCGCCTGACCGGTGAGCCCGGCGTCTGCCTGGGGACGCTCGGACCCGGTGCGACGAATCTCATGACGGGGGTGGCCGACGGCAACATGGATCGCGCACCGCTCGTGGTGATCACCGGGCAGGCGGATCTGGAGCGCCAGCACAAGGAGAGTCACCAGCACATGGATGTGGTGGCGATGATGCGGCCGGTCACCAAGTGGGCACAGACGATTTCGCACCCGAACAACATTCCCGAGGTCGTGCGCAAGGCGTTCAAGCTGGCGCGCGCCGAGAAGCCGGGGGCCACGCACATCGAACTGCCCGAAGACATCGCGAAGCTGGAGGCGAGTGAAACACCGATCCCGGCCGAGCCGGTTCGGCGCGCCGTGCCCGACGACAAGATCGTCGATCGCGCCTTCGAGCTCCTGCGCGCCGCGCGTCGCCCGGTGATTCTCGCGGGAAACGGGACGATTCGGAAGCGGGCGAGCCGTCAGCTGCGCCGATTCGCGGCGGCGACGGGGATCGGCGTCATCAATACGTTCATGGCCAAGGGCTCCGTCGACCGGGACGATCCCCAGTGTCTGTTCACGATCGGCCTTCAGGCGAAGGACCTCGTGGCGTGCGCGATCGACGCCGCGGACCTCGTGATCAGCCTCGGCTACGACATGGTCGAGTATCCCCCGAGTCTCTGGAATCCCAGGCGCGACAAGCGGATCCTCCACATCGACTTTCTGCCCGCCGAAGTCGACGGGCACTACCGCGCCGAGGTCGAAGTGGTGGGAGATCTCGCGCACACGCTCTGGATGCTCAACGAGCGGGTGGCCGCCCATCCCGTGTCGTTCGATGCGACCGAGCAGGCCGCGGTGCGTCGCGACATGCTCGCCGACTTCGCGATCCACAAGGAGGACGACACCCGCGGAACGATTCGTCCGCAGAAGGCGCTCTGGGACGCACGCGAGGTGCTCGGGCCCGAGGACGTCCTGCTCTCGGACGTCGGCGCGCACAAGATGTGGATCGCGCGTTACTACCAGTGCCACGAACCGAATACCTGCCTGATCCCGAACGGCTTCTGTTCCATGGGGTTCGCGCTGCCCGGCGCGATCGCCGCCGCCCGCGCGCGTCCCGGCCGCCGCGTGCTCGGCATCAGCGGGGATGCGGGCTTCCTGATGAACGTGCAAGAGATGGAGACCGCGAAGCGGCTGAACAGCCCGATCGCGCTGTTCGTCTGGGAGGATCACGCCTATGGGCTCATCGCGTGGAAGCAGGAGACCCAGTTCGGACGCCACACGGATCTGTCCTTCGGCAACCCCGACTTCGTGGCACTCGCCGAGGCCTTCGGCTGGCACGGGCATCGCGTCGAGAACAGCGCCGAACTCCGGGGGACGCTCGAGACGGCGCTCGCCGAAGAGGGCCCGAGTCTCGTCGTGGTGCCGATCGACTACCGAGAGAACGCGTTGTTGACCGAGCGTCTGGGCCAGATCGCCTGTCCGATCTGACGCGCACGGGCGATCCGGTTCGGCGCCGATACCGGCTCCGCGCGCAGCGAAGGGAGAACGTCATGCTTGCGGATTCCTACCCGCTCTATCTGGGAGGCGAGGCGGTCGCGCCCAACCGCGACCTGGTCGTCACCGACAAGTACACGGGCGAAGCGGCGACCCGGGTCGCGCTCGCCGATGCGGCCTGTATCGACCGCGCGATCGAGCTCGCTGCGGTCGCCGTTCCCGCGTTCGCGGCCTGGCCAGCCTACGAGCGCCAGCGCGTATTGCATCACTGCGTGCGGCGCTTCGAGGAGCGCTTCGACGAGTTCGCCTTCGCGCTTTGCGTCGAGGCGGGGAAGCCGATCCGAGACGCGCGCGGCGAGGTGACACGGCTCATCGACACCTTCCGGGTGGCAGCCGAAGAGGCGGTTCGGATGACGGGAGAGGTGCTGCCGCTCGACATCAGCCCGCGCGCCCGCGACTACCGTGGCATGTGGAAGCGCGTCCCGATCGGTGCCTGCTCGTTCATCTCCCCGTTCAATTTCCCGCTGAACCTCGCGGCACACAAGGTCGCGCCCGCGCTCGCCGTGGGCTGCCCTTTCGTGCTGAAGCCGGCGAGCCTCACGCCGGTCGGCGCGCTGCTGATCGGCGAGGTGCTGGCGGAGACCGATTTGCCCCCCGGTGCGTTCTCGATCCTGCCGGCGCGCCGCGACGGGGCAGACCTGTTCACCACCGACGAGCGCCTGAAGCTCCTGTCTTTCACCGGGTCGCCGGGGGTCGGCTGGGATCTCAAGGCGCGCGCGGGAAAGAAGAAGGTGGTGCTCGAGCTCGGTGGGAACGCCGCCGTGATCATCGATGCGGACACCGACCTCGACGACGCGGTGGAGCGGGTCGTGTTCGGGGCGTTCTACCAGTCGGGCCAGAGCTGCATCGGAGTGCAGCGCATTCTGGTGCATGCCGACATCTACGACGCCTTCCGCGAGCGCATGGTCGAAGCGACGCGGGCCCTGCGTTCGGGGGACCCGAAGGACGAAGACACCTTCATCGGGCCGATGATCTCGGAGCGGGAGGCCCAACGGCTCGAGGAATGGATTCGCGCCGCTGAGGCTGCGGGCGGCACGCTCCTGTGTGGAGGTACGCGGGATGGGGCGATGCTGGACGCCACCCTGCTCGAAGACGTTCCCGCAGGCCAGGACGTGGTGCGCCTCGAAGCCTTTGGTCCCGTGGCCGTACTCTCCAGGTTCGAGGATTTCGATCGCGCCCTCGAGTCGGTCAACGACAGCGCGTTCGGACTGCAGGCTGGGATCTTCACCCGCGACCTCTACAAGGCTCAGGCAGCCTGGGACACGCTCGAGGTGGGCGGCGTGGTGATCGGCGACGTGCCGTCGTGGCGCGTCGATCACATGCCCTACGGAGGCGTGAAGGACTCGGGGCTGGGCCGCGAGGGGATCCGTTTCGCCATGGAAGACATGACCGAGATCCGGCTGCTGGTCGTACGCACGCCCCAATAGGCCCCGCACGGAAAGGCCCCGCTACGGAAGGCGCCCGCGCGCGTCCGGCGCAGCAAACGCCGTTCGGAAGTGCCGCGAAGCCGCGGCTTCACCGAAAAGACATCGCGGTTCGTGACGGCCGTCACCAGCACGGAGCGCACGATGCTCTAGCGTGCGCCTCGCCCACACCCGCTCTGGCTCTCGCGTCCTGGTGACGCTGCTGCTTCTGATCACGGTCCTGGAACACGGCGGCGTGTACCCCCGATACATGCCGGAACAGAACAGCGGGTGGGAGGTTTCATGCGTATGCCGTGCGGGCGCTGGGGGCGCTTGCGCGACCGGATCCTTGTGGCTTCGGTCGGTTTCTGGGCGGGGATCATCGCGACGTCGGTCGAAGCGGCCGTCGAGTATCGCACCGGCGTGGACGCCGTGTCGTTCGCTTGGGACGAAGCCAGCGGGGAGCCCGATGGCTACCTCGTCTCGGTGTCGCGCAACGATGCCACGCCGCTTCGCGAGTCGTTCAGCACGACGCCGAGCGTGACGATTCCCGTCGTACCGGGCGAGCGCATCGCCGTTTCCGTCCAGGCGTTTCGCTACGAACCGAACGGGACGTTCAGCGTGGGGCCCGAGTCGGTGCTTTCCGACCAGCTGGTGATCCTGGCTGCGCCGCAGTTCGATGCCGGCGGCAGCTGGCTGCTCTACTGCTGGACGTGCGCAGGGCTGGAACGGCGACCCGTGGCGCGCGCGGATACCGTCGCGACTTCGGTCACGGTCCCGGCGCCGCCCTGGTGGCCGATCGGTCGCGCGGATCTGGGGCCGGGCGGGGAGCATCTCGTCTGGCGCAACCTCGCGACGGGCGAGTTCGACGTCTGGGACGCGAACAGCCTCGAGCCCGTGCCGGGCGGACGAGCCTCGGGGCCGGTCGATGCACGCTTCGGCGGCGCGGCGGACGTCGATGGCGATGGTCGCGACGAACTCTTCTGGCAGGATCTCTCCGCGGGCCGCGTCGAGGTGTGGGGATGGGAGCAGGGTCGGCTCGTCCGCGAAGCGACCTGGCCCGCGGCGTACAACGCCTTGCTCGAAGCGGTCGTGGACCTCACGGGAGATGGCGTCGCCGAGCTCGTCTGGTTCGATCGCTACGGCAATCGACGCCGCATCACGGCGTGGGAGCTCGACGGTCTCGACGGGCCGCGGAGCGGTTTCGTGATCACGGCGGGGTTCGACTCGGCCTGGACCCTGCCCGACGTCGCGGACTACGACGGAGATGGCGATCCGGACCTGCTGCTCGAGCGCGCCGGGGGGCTCTGGGTGGCGTTCCTGCGAGCCGGGCGCGCCGAGGCCTACCGCGCGCTTCCCGCCTCTCCCGGAGACGAAGACCGGCAGGTCGTCGGGTCGATGGACCTGCTCGGAGGGCCAGGGGTCGAGATCGTGCTCCAAGACCCCACCTCGAGTGAGATCCAGGTGCTGTTGCCCGAGGTGATGGACGCTCCCGCCCGGGTCTCCGTCCTGCACCCCGGGCCGGCCTGGCAGGTGATCGACGTCCAACCCTTCTGATCCTCCCAGCGCGCGAGAGCGCTGCGTTCGGGCGCCTGGCGGCCCGTTCGCGGCGGCTCGCGATCCGTCTCCGCGCCCCGGACCGGGACCGGTATGCTGTTCCCGTGCTGGAAAGGTCGTTGGAACGTCTGCGCGAATCCTGGGGGGCGCCGCGCGTGGCCCTGGCAGGCTTCGTGTTGCGCTTCCTGTTCTTCCTCTGGGTCTTCTCCACGGCCGTGCTGCGCATTCCCGACGCGGTGCACCTGAAGCTCCAGGAAGGCACGGCGATCCTGGAGTACGGGTTGATGTCGCTCTTCACCGACCGGGTGACCCGCCACTCGAACGTCTTGATCTATGACGGGTTCGGCGTCGAGATCGTGGCGGAGTGCTTCGGGCTGCTCGAGATGGCGATCTACTCGGCCGCGGTGCTCGCCTTCGCCACTACCTGGCGGAAACGCGCGATCGGTATCGGCGTTGGCGTTCCCATCATCTTCTTCTTCAACTTCACCCGCATCCTGATGCTCGTGATCGTGGGCCGCTACTCGCGCGCGCTCTTCGACTTCGCGCACCTGTACTTCTGGCAGGCCACCCTGATCGTGGTGATCACGGCACTCTGGCTGCTCTGGGTTCGCTACGTGGTGCGCGATGAAACGGGCCCTGTGGTTCACGCTTAAGTTCCTGGCCATCACGATCCCCATGACCTGGCTGTGGTGGATCGGCGGCAAGGAGTACTACGGGCGCTTCTTCAGCCTGACGGCGAATTGGATCTACGAGGGCGTCGGCCTCGAGAGCATTCGCGGAGTCGCGCGCGAGCGGTACATCAACTACGTGCCGTTCATCGCGCTGATGATTCTCACGCCCGGCTTGGAGCTCGCGCGGCGCTGGGGACGGCTCGGCCTGGGCGTGGTGCTGATCTACGTCTCGCACCTGGTGGTAAACGCGTTGGGGCCGAGGCAGGGGCCCGACTGGAGCCTGCCCACGAGTCTCGCGATCGTCTGCGACGCGCTGCCCTTCGTGCTGTGGGCGATTCTCGCGCGCGAGTTCGTGGGGAACGCCGTGCTGCGCGCCTTGGGGGAAACCCCGGAGGAGCCCGAGGCGCCTGACTCGGCCTGATCTCGCCTCGCCTCGGCACGGCGGATATGCTGGCGCGAGGGGGACGAGAGTTGAGCGAAGTCGTTTCGGTGAAAGGGGTGCTGGGACGCGAGGCCGCTGGCGGCACCGTTCGTGTGCAGGGCTGGCTCCGCACAACCCGCCACTCGAAGGGAGTGTCGTTCCTGGAAGTGAACGACGGCTCGTGCATGGCCGGGCTCCAGGTGGTGGCCGAACCCGGCCTCGCCAACTACGAGAGCGAAGTGCGCACGCTCGGCACTGGCTGCGCCGTCGAAGTCGAGGGAGAGGTCGTCGACTCCCCGGGAAAGGGGCAGCGCTTCGAGCTCCACGCCCGCGAGGTGCGGCTCGTCGGAGCGGTCGAAGACGGCTATCCGCTCCAGAAGAAACGGCATTCCTTCGAGTTCCTGCGGACGATCGCCCACCTCCGCCCGCGCACGAACACCCTGGGAGCGGTACTGCGCGTACGCAACGCCGTCTCTCACGCGATTCATGGCTTCTTCCAGGAGCGCGACTTCGTCTACCTCCACACGCCGATCGTCACCACCTCGGATGCGGAAGGGGCCGGCGAGCTGTTTCGCGTGTCGACGCTCGATGCGAAGAACCCGCCGCGCGACGACGCCGGAGACGTCGATTGGTCCGAGGATTTCTTCGGGCGACAGGCGTTTCTCACGGTGTCGGGTCAGCTCGAAGCCGAGATCGGCGCGCTGGCCCTGAGCCGCGTCTACACCTTTGGTCCGACCTTTCGCGCCGAGAACTCGAACACGAGCCGGCACCTCGCCGAGTTCTGGATGGTCGAGCCCGAGATGGCTTTCTGCGATCTCCAGGGCGACATGGACCTCGCCGAGGCGTTCCTGAAGCACGTTCTCGCGGAAACCCTCGATCGCTGCGCGGAGGACTTCGCCTTCTTCAACCAGCGCATCGACGACACGGTGCTGCCGACGCTCGAGCACATCATCGACTCGCCCTTCGAGCGCATGACCTACACCGAGGCGATCGACGTCCTCGAGCGATCAGGGAAGGACTTCGAGTTCCCGGTGAAGTGGGGTGTCGATCTCCAGAGCGAGCACGAACGCTATCTGGCCGAGGAGCACGTCGGACGGCCACTAATCGTCACCGACTATCCGGCGAGCATCAAGGCGTTCTACATGTACCGGAACGACGACGAGAAGACGGTGCGGGCGATGGACGTGCTGGTGCCCAAGGTGGGCGAGATCATCGGCGGCTCGCAGCGGGAGCACCGAACCGACGTCTTGCGTGATCGCATCGTCGCGTCCGGGCTCGATCCGGCGGACTACGGCTGGTACCTGGATCTGCGTCGTTACGGAAGCGTGCCCCACGCGGGTTTCGGGCTCGGCTTCGAGCGCGTCGTCCAGTTCATGACGGGGATGAAGAACATCCGCGATGTGATTCCGTTCCCGCGCGTTCCGGGCTACGCCGAGTTCTGAGCTAGCAGGTTGCTGAAGAATCCTGGACCGAGCCACGCGAGCGTGTTCCGGGAACGAAGAAGGCGGCCGGAAGACGCCGCGTGTCGGCGGGAATGGGTCCTTCGCCAGTCGGCTAGGCGGCGCAAACGAAGTCCGCGCCCTCCCGCCACCCGGCGCGCGCCAGGAAGGCGCGAATCCGGGCACGCGCCTCGGCTCCAGCGACCGAAACGATCAGGGGCAGGCGCCCTGGCGGGCCCAACCGCGCGGGAGCCACGACCGGCGCGTCTGCGATGCGTTGACCCAGGCGCCTGGGGTGGATGTCGACGATGCGTTCCGGGCGCCGCCCGCATTCCGCGAGTGCGCGGGCGAGGTCGCGACCGGTTCCGCCATACCCCCACAAGAGGTAGGTCTGGCCGCGCGCGAGGAAGCCGTCGGCGAGGAAGCGGGCCTTGCAGGCCGTGAAGCGCGCCGCCGTGTAGCGGACGTCGGTCTGCGACAAGCGCTCTGGACCGTGGCGCCAGCCGAGCAGTCGTCGCGGCACGATGCCGAGGGTGTGCCCCGCTGCCAGCAGGCGGAGCACGAGGTCGTAGTCTTCCGGCCAGCCGCGGTCGCGGTAGCCGAAGTCGCGCAGCAGCCCGGTGCGCAACAGCAGACTCGGATGGGGCAGGGGGCACTCGACGGTGGATTCGCGGCGCACGTCTTCGGGCGTGCAAATCGCCGAAAGCCATTCCTCGTAGGCGCGCATCCCGGGGCCGAGCGCGCGGCGCGGGAACAATCGGACGTGGCAGCCGACGCCCGCCCAGCCTGGCGCCCCGTCGAGGGTGTCGCATTGGAGGCGCAGGCGCGCGCGGTGCATCCAGTCGTCGGCGTCCAGGCGCGCGACGAGGGGGGCACGGCAGGCGTCGAGCCCCCGATTGAGCGCCGGCGTGATGCCCTCGCGAGGGCCGCGCAGCGACCGGATCCGGGGATCGCTCCGCGCGAAGTCGGCGACGATGTCGGCACTGGCGTCGCTGCTGCCGTCATCGACCACGACGCATTCCCAGTTGGCTTCGGTCTGGCGCTGCACGCTTCGCAAGCAGCTTCCGAGGGTCGGGGCCGCGTCGCGCACCGGAATCAGCACCGACACCCGCGGCGTGCTCGCGGTCACGAGGCGTCGACGAAGATCGGGCTCGACCAGGCCGCGCCGCCGTCGACCTGCACGACGCGCACGTAGAGGTACTCCCCTTCGCGCAGCCCTTCGAGGGGTCGGTGGACACGGGCCTCGCGCTCGCCTTCCGGCAGGTCGAGGCGGTCGTACACCACGCCACTGCGAATGAGATCGATGTGCTCGAGCGGGGCGGTCCCGATCACTTCGACGTAGAGCGATGCCTCGGTTCCCAAGCGACCGAGGGAATGGGTTCTGCCCATGCCCGTCCCGCCGAGTGCGGCGCGCAGGACGATGCGCGGCCCATTCGTGGCGTAGACGCGCCGCTCGCGCAGGGCCCGCAGGACCGACGGGCGCGTGCGTTCCTCGGCGAGGATCGCGGCGACACCGCCGTTCACCGGGTCGCGCTCGAAGGTCCCCGGGTGGCCGTCGTGGCGATCGCCGCTGCCGACGAAGCCGAGCCGGTAGCCCCGATCGAGGGCGTCCCGCGCGAAGTGTCCCTCGCGGGCGTTGCGGATCAGGCCGGGGCTGTCCGCGGCTTCGCTGCTGCCGTGGACCGAAACGATCTCGACCAGGGTCTCGAAGCGCGGGTCCGGCGGAATCGTCCAGTCGATCGGGACGGGCCCGCCCGCCGGGTGGTGCGCCACCGTCATGGTGGTTTCGGGATCGAGCGCCTCCCAGAGTTCTCCCGGCTCGTCGGTCTTCTCGTCGACCGAGTCGACCAGAAAGCCGGTGTCTTCGAAGAACAACACGTGACGGTGCCCGAAGATCCAGTTGGTCCACTCGAAGCCGAGCAGGGTCACGAAGCGGCCGGGGTCGTGGAACCGCTTCGTTTGGGCCTGGATCTCCTGCCAGTGATCCGGCGACTCGACCAGCGGCTCCATGCCCCAGTGGTCGTGGTCGGTGAGCGAGACGACATCGAGGCCAGACACGTCCCGGGCGTAGCGGAAGTACTCGTCGGGTCGGCCCGTGCCGTCGGAGAAGTTCGAGTGTCCGTGGAGGTCGCCCCAGAGAATGCGCGGGCCGCTCTCCGCGACGATCAGCGGGTTGCTCCAGGCTTCGATCTCTTCGAAGCGGACGTGGAGGCGGTAGGTGCCCGCCGTGCGAGCGCGGCCCTCCACGCGCACCACGCCCCGATCCGCGTCGCGGAACACCGCGCGTTCCGGCAGCTCGAGGCCCGTCGGCGTCGTGACGAAGTGCACCGGCCCGCTCGCTTCGACGCCCGCGTTGTCCGCGCCATCGAGCAACGCCAACCGGACGGGAAACGCTTCGCCCGGGCGCACGACCGAAGGCACCGTCACCCGGAGCCGGGCCACCGCAGCAGCGCGGACGTCGATGGTCGGCGAATCGACGATCAGCTTGCGAACCCCGTCGCCATCCCCGTCGACGCCGAACCAGAAGGTCGACGCGCGTTCCGCGTAGCGATCGGGGAGGGCGGCTCCGGTCTCCGCGCCGTAGTCGATTTCCAGCCGGTCACCGGGGGCGAGGGCGCGTCCCGTGATGGTGATCGAGAGCAGGCCCTCTCCGGCGGTCTCCGCGCGCACGCGCAGGGTGTCGGGAACCGTTCGAATCACCGTGTATCCCGGCAACGACGGGTAGTCGACCTGGGGCGTGCTCCAGCCCCAGTACGGTGAAACCTGGAGCAGGACGGCACCGCCGGTGGCGATGCCGAGCGGACCCGCCTCGTAGATCAAACGGAAGCGTTCCGGGGTTCCTACCCGGGCATAGGGCGGTGTCTGTTCGTCCCGCTCGAGTCGAGCGGTTCCGCCCCCGTCGGACGGATGAAAGCGGGCGCGAGCGTCCACGCCCTCACGCAGCACTTCCACGACGTCCCAACGGGCGCCGGGCGGGCCCTCGCGGACGAGCGGGGTCGCCTCGCCGGACGGGGGCCCAGCGGTCGGCGGAGGGGCCGTCTCGTTCGAGCAGCCAAGAACGCAGCAGAGGGCCAGCGCCAGACGGACGCGGCGGACGATCGGAGCGCCCGGGCGGTGGGCAGGGCAGGGGGGCATCTCGGACTCAGCAGGATAGCGTCGGGAAGCCGGCCCAGAGTCGCTCGCCGGCCACTTCGAGCTTCCGAAAACCTCAAGTGATACGTGAGGATGGCCGTTGTCCTAGCGTATCCGCATCTTCCCCCGGTGCGGCCAGGGAGCCTCATGGCGGCGGACCAGAACACGCCTGCGAGAAACGCGACACCGATTCCGTGGTTCACGGGGTTGGCGGTGATCGCGTGCCTGGGTTTCTCGATCCACGCGAAGCTCCAGCAAGAAGTCGTGACCGCCGAGGCGAGCCAGGCGCTCGACACAGCGGTCGAGTACTGGACGCAGCACCCCTACCTCGAACCCGGCTCGGTCCTGCTCACGCGCATCGACCGTGCGTGGCTCGAGCGCGCCCGCGACGACTACGAACAGCGCCGCGCGCAACAGGGGTGGACCGATACGCCTCCCGCGATCCTGTTGCGGCGCCAGAAGATTCTCGACGATCACGTCGCCACGGGATTGCGCGGCGTTCGCGCGCTTCCGGCGCAGGGCGTGGCCGTCGTGCCGGATGACGGGCCCGCACCCTCCTGGCTCCTCCACCCCGGGCTCCATCCCAGCCTCGCGTTCCTGGCGGGCAACGCCTTCCTGTTGATCTTCCTCGGGCTCTACCTCGAACGGTCGCTCGGCCCCGCGCTCTACCTGACGAGCCTGGCGGGGATCACCGCGGCCGGAGCCGCCGCCTGGTGCTTCGCCTTCGAAGAGGTGGTGGGCTGGGGTCTCGTCGGGACCGCACCCCTGTGTGCGGGGCTGCTCGCCGCGTTCGCCGTGCGCTACGCCGATCGCGCACGCGACGGCTTCTACCCGGTCGGCCTCGTCTTGGGCACTGCCTGGTTGGTGTTGCCGCCGTGGCTGGGCAGCGATGCCTCGTTCACGTCGGTCGATGTGCTCACGAAGACCGCCGCGCCGGCGAGTACGGACGTGTACTGGGCCCTGCTCGGCGCCGCGGTGGCCGGTGTGACCTTCGCAATCGTCGCCCGCTTCGCGAAGGTCGACGGGGTCCGGACCGAAGTGTCCGGCTCGGTCGCCATGCGCCACCCGCTCTTCCGGCGCGCCCTGCGCGCCCAGGAAGGCGGACGTCCCCGCGAAGCCCTCGAACTCCTCGAGGAGCTGGTCCGAGAGGAGCCCGACCACTACGAGGGCGCTGTCCTGCTCTCGGATCTCTTGCGCGAGCTCGGGCGCCCCGAGGCGCCTTCTGCACTCCTGCACGTGATTCGCATCGAGCTGAAGCAGCACCACGCGACCTCGGCGATCGATCACTGGCGTGAACTCACCCAGCACGGTATTCCCGGCGAGATCAAGCCCGCCTTCCTCGTGTCGATGGCGCTCTTGCTGCGCGAGAACAAGGAGCAGGAGGCGGCGATCACCGCGCTTCGCTGCGCGCTCGAGCGTTCCGACGACAGCGTCTCGCGCCACGTCGCGGCCCGCATCGCGCGGGCCGCCCGCGGCATCGACCACGAAGTGGCGGAAGTCGCGGCCTGGCGTGCGCTCGGCAGCATCGAGTTGGGTCTGCGGGAGCGTCAGGCCCTCGAGAGCCTGCTCGCCGAGGTCCTGCCCGCGCGCAAGGAGGAAGTGGCCCGGGCCGCGACGGTCGCGCCGCCCACGCCTGCGGCGAGTGCCCCCGACGCCGAGACGGGTGAAGCGGCGGCGCCCCGACCGGCGCCGATGAACGACGCGATCGATCTCGACCTTCCCGATCGAGGGATCGACGCGATCCTCGCCGTCCCCGTCGAGCTACGCGACGAGGGCCTCCAGATCCAGACGGCAGAGGGTCAGAAGAAGCTCGTGCGCTTCGATCGGATGGAAGCCATCGCCGTCGCAGCGGTCTCCGAGCTCGGACAGAAGCCGGTGATCCTGGTGGATGTGGTGCTCAACTGGATGACCACCGCGAACGAGACGCTGCGGGTGATCCGCCTGCGCGCGGATCGCTTCGATCCGCTGCGGCTGGTCGAGGCGCCTTCGCGGGTCGACGCGCTGCGCGAGACGGTGAAGCGGATGCTGGCGGCCTCGGGGGCGTTGCCGCTGCCCGACGAGCACGCCGCCCTGGGACGTCCCTTCGCCTCGTTCAGCGATCTCGAGACCTACCACCGCACGGTGCTGATGGTCGAGTCCGAAACCGCCAGCGACTAAGGACGCAGCGGGTAGCTGCGCGGCCCCCGTTCCACCGCGAGCGCGGTCTGGATCTCTTCGACCCATCCACACAGGTGGGGACGGGTCTCCCGGGGATCCAGGAGGTCGTGGACGCCGAAGCCCTCGGCCCGCGGAAACGGCGAACGCGCCTGGGCGAACTGGGCTTCGAGCTCGCGACGCCGCGCGTCCGGGTCGGGGGCGTTCTCGATCTCCCTTCGGAAGGCCACGGCCACGCCTCCTTCGATGGGCAGCGCCCCGCCTTCGGCGGAAGGCCAGGCGTAGATGCGGGCGTCGGGCGCGAAGTGGGCCGCGGCCGCGACGCCGTAGGTCTTGCGCACGATGACCGACGCCCAGGGCACGGTCGATTGCACCACCGCGAACATGGCCTCGGCGCCATAGCGGATCGTGCCCGCCTGCTCGGCGTCACTGCCGATCATGAAGCCGGGCTCGTCCACGAAGGCGACCACGGGTAGGCCGAAGCTGTCACACAGCTCGACGAAGCGGCGCACCTTGCGCGCGCCGTCGGCCGTCATCGACCCCGCATAGAAGCGCGGGTCGTTCGCCCACACGCCGACGGGTTGACCGGCGAGCCGGGCGAGCAGGGTCACTTGTGACCGCCCGTAGCCCGCGCCCAGCTCGAGGGTGGAGTCGCGGTCGACCACGGAACGCACGAGCTTGCGCGCGTCGTAGATCTTGCGGCGATCGCGCGGGATCCAGCCGAGCAGCGATTCCTCGATGCGGTTCGGATCGTCGTCGCAGGCCACCCGCGGCGCGCTCTCCCATACGTTCGTCGGCAGGTAGGACAGGAAGCGTCGGATCACCTCGAAGGTCTCGGCTTCGTCCTTCGCCACGTAGTCGACGACACCGCTGCGCGCGTGGACCTTCGCGCCACCGAGGGTCTCCTTGTCACGCTTCTCGCCCAGGGCGCGCTCTACCAGGGCCGGCCCCGCGACCAGCACCTGGGAGGTGTCCTTCGTCATCACCGCGAAATGGGAGGCGACCAGGCGTGCCGCGGGCAAACCCGCGACCGCACCCAGCGCGGCCGACACGACCGGCGCCTGGGCCATGCAATCGGCGATCGACTTGAAGCGGTGCCGGGCGCTGGCCATGCCTTCGCCTCCGCCGCCGCGCTTCGGTCCCTTGCCGCGGGTCCCGGCGACGCTGCCGCCGCCGCCCTGCAGCAAGCGGATCAGGGGCACGCGCTGACGAAGCGCGAGATCTTCGGCGAATACGCTCTTGCGCAGACCGGCCGGCGAGGGTGAACCGCCGCGTTGGGTGAAGTCCTCGCCGCCGACCACGCAGGGCCGCGATTCGATCCGGGCGCTCCCGAGCACGTAGTTCGCCGGCGCGAAGTCGCGCAGCTGGCCGCGTTCGTCGAGCTCGGCGTGCCCGGCGATCGGCCCCTGTTCTCGGAAACTGCCCGCGTCGACGAGTGCATCGATGCGTTCGCGAACCGTCCAGCGGCCGAGCGCGTGTTGCTTCGCGACCGCTTCCGTGCCGCCCAGCTCCAGGGCCCTCCGGCGGCGTTCTCGAATGGCATCGACTTCGGGTTCCCACGACATGCGCGGGAAGATACGCGATCAGCCTTCGTCGGGTTCCGGGCTCGCGTCTCCCTCGGCGACGCGCGTCTCCCCGCTCCAGAGTGCGATCCCGGTCTCGGGCCAGTCGGTCTCCACCTGGGTCAAGTTGGCGATCACGCGCGCCATGCCGCGCAGGTTCGGCTGGCCCGGAGCGCGGCCGACCGGAACGCCCTCGCCCTGGGCGACGAAGAGGGCGGGACGGTCGTGCTCCATCGCGGTGCGGATGCCGTGGTCCGAGGCGACGATCAGCACGTCGTCGGCGTCGAGGGTGGGGAGCAGCGCGCCGAGGCGCCCATCGATGTAGCGGTAGACGGAGAAGAGCAGGGCGTTCCCGTCGTCCTGGCCCGCGCGGACGGCTTCTCCGAAGTGGGCGTGGGTCAGGAGATCGAGCGGTTCGATCCGCATCGCGAGTACGTCGAGGCGGCCTTCCCGCAGGAGTGATTCCGCGGCGTCGAACTCGGCCGCGATCGTCTCCACGTGATGCAGGTCCGAGCCATCGAGGGAGGCGAGGGTCGGGAAGCGAGCACGCTCGTCGGCCCGGAGCGGCCGACGCGAAGCGCCCAGGGCCAGTGCTTCGGTACGGCCCTCGGGTCCCGTCACGATGCCGTGTCGACCGGCGCGAACCCCGCCGTGGGCGAGCAACAGGTTGGCGACGCGGAGTTCTCCCGCGCCGAGCGTCTCGAAGAGGTCGCGGCTCTCGGGCAGGAACCAGCCGAGCGGTTCGAAGGGATTCGTCCCGATGGATTCGAGTCCGGCGAGTTCGACGCCGTACCGGTAGACCGTGCCGACCAGCGAGGTCTCGTTGCGACGTCCCGGCCACACCAGCGCTTCGAGGGCGGCCGCCGTGAGCGGGGGATCGCTGTCGAGCACTGCGCGATGGCCGCCGGCGAGCAGGGAATCCCAGACCGGCAGGTCGCCGCGCGTCCGCAGGTATTGGCTGATGGCCCAGTCCCCGCAGTCGAGCAGCAGGAGCGCAACCCGACGTCGTCCGTCGCGCCCGCGCGCGCGTTCGGGCACGTCGGGAGGCGAAGGGGCAGACGCCATCGTCTCGACGCGCACGCCCAGGGTGTCGCCCGGGCGAGGGACGAGGGTGCCCGACGCGCGGGTGTGACCCTCACGATCGCGCGCCACCCAGCGGGTCGGCGCGAGTGCGAGCGGTCGCTCGACGCGGATCTGTACACCGGCCTGGATCCCTCGCGCTTCGTAGTCCGCGTCGGGCGCTGCGCCCGGGGCGGGGCTCACGAGCAGCGTGCCGCCGGCGAGTTCCGCGGGGAGCGTGAACTGGAGACGTCCCGCACGCGCCTCTTCGGGCGCTTCCGAGAGTCGCCGACCGAGGTCGGCCCGTTCGATCTCGTCGCGGCTGACGCCGTCGAGGGGGACGTGACCGGCCAGGGC
Organism: Myxococcota bacterium; assembly: GCA_039030075.1. Lineage (NCBI taxonomy): Bacteria > Pseudomonadati > Myxococcota > Myxococcota bacterium. Next base: position 118,684 of record JBCCEW010000008.1, read on the forward strand.
GTCGTAGGTGGCGAGGGCTTCCTGGGCTCGATCCGCGGCGACGAGGGTGTAGAGCAGGCGCACGGCCAGAGACTCGGCGAGGGCTGCGTCGGCCTGGATCCTCGGGTCGGCGAGCGCCGTCCGAAACGCCGCCAGCAGGTCGATCTCGGTGTCGTGCAGGCCCGAGGTGCTGAGTGCCAACAGGTAGCGCGCCGAGATCTCGGCCGGATCGCCGCCGGCGGCGCGCCAGGCGTCGTAGGCGCGCTGGGTGCCCGGGAGATCGTCGTTCATGGCGTGGGCCGTGCCCAGGGTGTCGTGCCACAGCCCGAGGGCGTTCTCGGCTTCGGGGGGGAACGGTCCGGACAGCAGGGCGATGGCCGAGGGAGCATCGCCGCGCATCAGGTGGCGCTGGGCGATCAGAACGCGCGTGCGCGCGGCGGCGTTTCCGCGTTCGGGAAGTCGCGACTGGAGGTCGGCGAGCACCTTCGCTTCGGGTTCGAGGACGACACGCGCCTCGAGCTCTCGCTGCAGCAGGAAGGGCTCTTCCGGGTGGGCGCGTGCGAGTGAGATGGCGAGACTCCGCGCCTCCTCGTGTCGACCGACTTCCCCCCACCGCTGCAAGAGCAGATCGCTCAGGCCCGGCTGGGGAATCCAATCCTCGGGGTCGTCCACGAGGGTTTCGAGGAGCGCGATGCAGGCCTCGGTGTCGCCCGCGCGCAGCAGCGCGTGGCAGCGACACTCGCCGGCGGCGCGCCCGGTGTCGTCGGATCCGACCCGCTCCTCGGTCAGTGCGAGGGCGTGCTCGATCCGTCCCTGCTGCGCGGCTTCGCAGGCCTCGATCACGATCCACTGCTCCCGCGCGCGTTCGACGGAGACGAAACCGATTCCGGCGGCCGTGAGGAAGACGCCGATGGCGAGCGCGACGCGCTTCATCGATGCACCGCGGCTGCGACCGGCGGCGGGTTCGCCGTGCGGAGCGAGAGCCCGATCTGCACGCCGTCCTCGGCGCGTTGGAGTTCGAGTTCGGCGTGCTCCCAGGGCCAGTCGAGCGGGGTCGGTGCTCCCTCGACGCCGCTCGCGCGCGCCAGCAGCGCGTCGGTCGTCTCGATGGCGCGCAGATCGAGCGACGCGCGGCCGACATCCCGAGACGCGGTGGTGGACGCGGGCGTCGCGATCGCCTGGCGCAGACTCGCCGGATTCCAGGACACCCAGAGCGCCTCTTCTCCGGTGACGTAGCAAGGAGCGAACTCGGGGAGCAGCCGCAGTCCGAGCAGGCAGGCGCCGTCGCCCTGCGGTGTCGAGAGGGGGCTGGGCGTCACCGACCAGGTGGTGCGGAGGTCCGCGACGAAGCGTTCGACGGCGGGCGCGGCCGTCGCGCGCGAACGGATGCCCAGCGCGATCGCCACCCGCGGAGCGTCGCCGTCGGACTCGGGCTCATAGATCGCCGCCTCGAAGTCGCCGGCCAGGATCGCGGCCGCGAACAGCCCACTCCGCAGACGGAAGAGCCGATCGCCCTGGCTGCCCGGCGGTGCGAGGGCCGCGAGATCGAGTCCGCCTTCGGGCCGCATGCGCAGGTGCACGAGCCGTCCCGACGCCGCCAGGCGATCGGGCCCGGGTGCGCGGGTGCTGGGAACGAGCAGCGCGAGGGGACCCGCGCTCGGCGGGTCCTCCCAACGCGCTTCGAACTTCCAACCCTCGGCGTCGCGCACGCCGCGGCCACGCAGACGCCAGGCGGGCGACTGGGCCCACTGGAAGACCAGGGCCGCGTCGGCGACCTCCTGGCCGAGCGGATCGTCGGGCGCGAGGCAGGCCAGCGCTTCGAGACCGGGGACGGGATCGCCGGCGGGCGCCCGCGCGCCGAGCACCGGGCAGTCGGGCAGCGCGCCGAGTGCGGTGCGGGCCTCGCGCGCGATCCGTGTGTCCGAGAGCGTCGCGAGCTCCTCGAGGAACGCGACGAGGGCCGGGCGCGACGCGGCCCAGGCGCTCTCGTGCCAACGCGTTTCGGGCTCGGCAGGGGCGCAGGCGATCGACGCCACACACGCGACGACGACCCAGCACCCGGGGCCGCGGGCCTTCCCGTGCGGCGGCAACGTTCGAGCAAGAACGGACACGCGGCTCCTCTCTGAGACCCTCATCGGCACCGACGGGCGAGGCTTTAGGCAACCTGCCTGCGTGTTCGTGAGTACAGACGGGGGGCATTCGCACCGATGAACACGGTATGGACCCCGTCGAGGAACCCATCGAACCGGTCGGCCCCGCGCTCGAGCGCAACGGGGACACGCAGGACCGGGAGCGAAAGCCCGAGCGCGGTGCGCGCCCGGCTGCGCGTGGCCATCGCCACCTGCTCGGCATGCGCGTCGACGCGACCGACTACCTCGAGGCGACCGAACGCATTCTCGAGATGGCCGAGACGGGCGGCGGCATGAGCTGCATCGCGAATGTCCACATGGTGATGGAAGCCTGGGACGACCCGGGCTTTCGCCGCGTCGTGAACGACGCCGAACTGGTCACACCCGACGGGGTGCCCCTCGTGTGGTCGCTGCGCGCCCTCGGCATTCCCGATGCGAGTCGCGTGTACGGCCCGGACCTCACTCCCGTCGTTTGCGCCGAAGCCGAGCGCCGCGGCGTTCCCGTCGGGTTCCTGGGCGGCACGCCCGCCGTGCTGGAGACCCTCTGCCAGGAGTTGAAGCAGCGCTTTCCCGCCCTCGAGATCGCTTTCGCCCACAGCCCGGCCTGGGCGCCGGCGCCGACCGCTCCCGACACGGAACTGGTGCAGGACATCGAGGACTCGGGCGCGCAGGTGCTCTTCGTCGGCCTCGGCTGTCCGAAGCAGGAGCGCTGGATGTCCGTGTATCGCGAGTCCCTGTCCTGCGCCCTGGTCGGTGTCGGGGCCGCCTTCGACTTCCTCGCCGGGGAGAAGGCCCAGGCTCCGGCGTGGCTCCAGCGTGCGGGCCTCGAATGGGCCTTCCGCCTGGCCTGCGAGCCGCGCCGGCTCTGGCGTCGCTACCTCTGGCACAACCCGCGCTTCGCCTGGCGGATCTCCCAGCAGCTGCGCCGCGCGCGTGCAGAAGTCTCCCGCGCCTGAGCCGTCAGCCCGAAATTCCTCGCAGGAACGGGGGGTTCCCGGCCCCCCTGCCTCAAGCCGAGGGGCTGGCTGGCCGATGCGCGTAGCGACGTCTCGCGGGGGAACGATGAAGCTGGGGTTGCGCGAAGTGCGGGTGCTGCACGTCGCGACCGATGCGCTGCTGGTCTCGGTGAGCTGGCTGGCCGCATGGGCCGTGCGGTCGGCGCTCGACGATTCGCTCGGGCGACCGATCAACGCCTTTGGCGACTACCTCCGCGCCTTGCCGCTGGTGGTGCTGCCCTGGCTCGCGACCTGCTGGTGGTTCGGCATCTACAAGAGTTCGCGCCTCAGCACCGGCGTCGACGAGTTCCAGAAGCTCCTGCGCGGCGCCGCGCTCGGTCTGCTCGTCCTCGCCTCGACGTCCTTCTTCATGAAGGAGCTCCACTTCGGGCGTCTGGTCGTGCTCACCAGCGCGGCGTTCAACCTGGCGCTGCAGGGTTGGAGCCGCTGGTTCTTCCACCGCCTCGAGCGCGGGCTGCGGGGCTCCGGGGATCAGGACCTGCGCGTACTGATCGTCGGGACGGGCGTCCCGGCGATCCGGTTGCTCCAGAAGCTCCAGGACCATCCCGAGGACGGCTACGACGTCGTCGGTTTCCTCGGCCGCGAGGAGGTTCCCGGGGAGAAGGACGTCGCCGGCCGCCCGGTGCTGGGTCACATCGACGACGTCCGCAGCGTCGCCGTCGGCCATCGCATCGACGAGATCCTCGTCGCCGAGCCCTCGCTCGGGCACTCGCGGATGCTGTCGCTGGTGCTCGCCTGCGAGGACCTCGGCATCACGTTCCGCGTGGTCACGAACCTCTTCGAGGTGCTCACGGCCGGAACCCAGCTCGACCTGATCGACGATCTGCCGCTCGTGCGCCTGGGGCGCGAGCGCGTACACGCCGGATACGCACCCTTGAAGCGCGCCTTCGACGCAGTCGGCGCCACGTTGGGGCTGCTGGCCGCTGCCCCGATCCTTGCCTGGGCCGTCCTGCGCCTGCGCGGCGAAGGCGTGCGATCGCCCTGGTTCGTCCACGAGCGGGTCGGTCAGGACGGTCGACGCTTCCAGCTCTGGAAGCTGCGCACCCTCGCCGAGGACGCAGAGCCCTACGCGGTCGCCCCGCGCGACGCGGACGACACCCGCATCACCGATTTCGGTCGTTGGCTCCGCGCCACGAGCATCGACGAGCTGCCCCAGCTCTGGAACGTGCTGCGCGGGGAGATGTCCCTGGTGGGCCCGCGACCCGAGATGCCCTTCGTGGTCGAACAGTACGACGAGTGGCAGGAGCGGCGACTGACGGTGAAGCCCGGCATCACCGGCCTCTGGCAGATCCTCGGGCGCAAGGATCTGCCGATGCACGAGAACCTCCAGTACGACTTCTACTACATCCGCAACCGCTCGCTGGCGCTCGATGCTTCGATCCTGCTGCGCACCGTCGGCGCGGTGTGGTCGCGGCGGGGGGCGTTTTAGTGGAGCGACTGCGGGTCGCGGTGTTTCACAATCGCTATCTCCACCGTGGCGGCGAGGACACGGCAGTCGACACCGAGGTGCGTCTCCTGCAGGAAGCGGGTCACGAGGTTCGCACCTGCTTCGTCGACAACCGGGACGAGATCGGCGGACGCACGGGTGGGGCGCTCCGGGCGGCCGCGCGTGCCCGCTGGAATCCCGAGAGTGAACGGCGCGTCGCCGCGATGCTCAGGTCGGGGCCCATCGACGTCGCCCACGTGCACAACTTCTTTCCGGTGTTCTCGGGGGCGCTGCATACCGCTCTCCACCGACGCGGTGTCCCGGTCGTCCAGACACTCCACAACTATCGCCTGGCCTGCGGGAACGGATTCCTGCTCCGGGACGGTCGCGTCTGTGAGGACTGCGTCGGGAATCGCGCCTGGAACGCGGTCCGCCACGGCTGCTACCGGGGGTCGCGCCTGCAAACGGCGGTCTGGGCCGAAGCGACCCAGCTGCATCGTCGGCTCGGAACCTGGGACACCCGGGTCGACCGCTACGCTCTGCCCACGGCCTTTGCTCGCGATCGACTCGTGGCCACCGGAGTCGATCCGACCCGCGCCGACGTCGTGCCCTACGTCGTCGAGGATCCGGGGCCGCCGTCGCCGCCGGGCACGGGAGCGGCCTACATCGGCCGGCTCTCTCCCGAGAAGGGGGTCGACCTGCTGATCGACGCGTGGCGATCGCTCGACGCGCCCCTGTGGATCGCCGGCGACGGCCCCGCGCACGAGGCGCTTCGCGAGCGCGCGAAGTCGCTGGGACACGTCCAGTTGCTCGGTCGGCGCTCGCGCGACGAGGTGAAGGAGCTGCTGCGTCGGGTGGCCTTCGTCGTCGTGCCCTCGCGCTGGTACGAGATCTCGCCCTTCGCGGCGGTCGAGGCGCTGGCGGCGGGACGGCCCGTCGTCGCCTGGGACGGCGGGGCGATGCGTGAACTCATCGGCGACGGCGGCGTGCTCTATTCCGCGTGTGCGCCCGACGCGGTCGCGGGCGCGTGTCGCCGACTCCTGGAGTCGAGAGAAACCCTGCTCGCATGCGGAACGGCCGCACGAAAACGCTACCTCGAGCGTCACGCTCCGGCCCGCGGACGGGAGCGTCTCGAGGGCCTGTATCGCGCCGCGATGCAGCAGCGCCGCGCGGCGGCGAGACCGTCAGAAGATCGCGCCGAAGCAGCGACCTAGGCCCGTGCTCACCCTGCGCAGGGCGCGCGCGCGTTCTCCCAGGGGCGCGGGGTAGGGTGCGATCGCCCGCGCCGCGTTCCAGCCCGCGCGCAGCAATCCTCCGTAGAACGCCTCGAGGCGGGACGCTCCCTCGTACCAGCGCGCGACGCGCGCCAGGGCGACCCCCTCACGCCAACCGCGTCGCAACATGCCGCGCCACGAAACCCGGTTCGGCGTCACGGACTCCTGCACGAAGGCCTCGCGCGACCAGACGATCGTTGCGCCGCCCTTCACCAGCGAGCGAAACAGGGCGACGTCTTCTCCGCTGGGGAGTCGCTCGTCGAACCAGGGTCCGATCGGTCCGAGCCGTGCGGCGCGGACGAGGGTGTTGTGGGTATACGCGACGCTGCGGACGCTTCCTTCGGGATGCTCCGGTGTGTCGTGGAAACCGGCATCGCTCCACCATCGCGGCGGAGGATGGGCGTAGACCGCGCGCACCGGACCGGTCACGACGTCGGCCTGGGTCGACGTCTGGGTCGCGCACAGGGCGGCGATCCAGTGGCCGGGCACGATCTCGTCGTCGTCGACGAAGACGATCCAGTCGACCTTCCCCGCCACCGGAGACAAGGACGCGTTGCGCGCCATCGGGATTCCCGGGCGCGGCTCGTGCACGTAGCGAAGCGGGTATCCGAGCCAGCGCGTCGCGTCGTCGCAGACGTCTCGGGCGGAGCCCCTCTCGTCGTTGTCTGCGACCACGACGAGAAGTTCCGTCGTCGCGTCGTCGATCTCGAGGGCGGCGATCGAGGTCAGCAGGGTCTGCAGCGACTCGGGTCGTTCACGGGTGGCGATGCAGATCGCCACCGACTGGCGCTCGGGCTTCGCGGCGTTCATGCGCTGGGGCCCGCGGCGCGACGCGCAGTCATGATGAGGTCTCCGTCGAGCCCGGCGAAGCGCAAGAGCCGCTGCACCACGCGTCGCGCTGGTCCGTGGTGGGGATAGTCGACGGGAAGGGAGACCCGGCGGATCTGGTCGAGGCCTGCGGACAGCAGCAGCGCCCTCAGGGAGGTCGCGTCGAGATAGTAGAGGTGGGTCGGGTTCGTCCGATTCTCCCAGCGCTCTTTCAGCAGGCGCGCCTTGAGTCCGCGCGCGTTCGGCGTCCCGATCAGCAGCTCGCCGCCTTCGGTCAGAAGGTCGCTCAGGGAGGCGAGGGTCTTCCAGGGCATGCGCAGGTGCTCGATGACCTGCCACAGGACGATGACATCGAAGCGCGCGGAGCCCTCTGTGGCGCGCAGTGCGTCCAGCGTCTCATGGACGACGGCCTCCGCAGCGTGCTCCGCGAACTCGCGGGCCACACCATCGGCCTCGACGCCCAGCACCTCGTACCCGGCTTCGCGCGCGGCGCGCAGCAGCCGCCCCGTGCCGCAACCGAAGTCGAGGAGCGTTCGGCCAGCGCGCTGGGGTCGTCGTCCCAGGTGTCGTGAGAGACTGCGGACCACGGCGTCGGGGCTGTCTTCGATGAGCCCGGTGCCGCTCTCGGGGTAGTAGAGGGTTCGGTAGTGCGCGTCGAGCGCCGCGTCATCCGGCTGCGGGGCGCAGAACTCGAGACCGCAGCTGGCGCGGCGGCAGCGGAGGGTGTCTCCGTGTGCGAGGCGAAACGCGGGCGGTGCGGGGGCTCCGCAGAGCGGACACGGCGAGGCGCCCATCACCGGTCTCCGGTCGGCGCACGGGCTTCGTTCGGAGTGCCTGTGATCGCGTCGAGCAGGGACCGGGCGACGATCTCCGGGTCGAAGCGCGTGGCCTGGGCGAGGCAGCCCTGGCGCATTCGGCTGCGCTCCTCCGGCGAGGCGTTCAATGCACGATCGATCGCGGCGTCGACTTCGGGTGTCACGTCAGGGCGAAACGTCCACCCGTGGACGCCTTCCTCGATGAGGTCCTCCACGGCCTGGGCGTTTCGGCTCCCCAGGACGGGCACGCCATGTAGCAACGCCTCGTTGACCACGACGCCCCATTCGTCGGCGAGGGTGGGAAAGACGAGTGCATCGGCCCGATCGTAGTGGCGGCCGAGGTCCGCGTACTCGGTGTTGCCGACGAACGCGACCTCGAGGGAGTCCGGTGTCGGCAGGGCGGCGAGGCGGTCCCGCTCGGGTCCGTCCCCGACGACCGTGAATCGGACGCGGCGCTCCGGGTGCGTGCGACACCAGCGCGCGAGCGCTTCGATCCACGGGCCGAGGCCTTTGCGTTCGACCAGCTGACCCACGTACAAGAGCTTCAGCGTGGCACTCGGCATCGCGCGTCGGCGCGCGCGCGGCGGGCGCACTGCGGCGAATGGCGGCATCTGCCAGATGCGTTCCGCGGGATAGCCGAGGCTCTCGATGTAGCGTGCGCCGCTCGATCCGCTCACGACCACGGCATCGGCGCAGCGCAGCATCGCGCGGCGGATCCAGGTCCGGAAGGGGCTGCGTCCGGCCTCCGTGATCTCCGTGACGAGGGCCCAGATGATCAGCCGCGATTCGCGTCGGAGCAGACGGTACACGACGGCCTGGAGCGTGCGGGCTCCGAACTCGGTCGAGACGACGCTCGTGGGTCGGCGCGAGAAGAGCAGCGGCAGCGTGTCGACCGGAAGGTGGAAGTAGGTGCCTTCTTCGAAGCCTTGGGGATGCCGCCAGCGCCGTTCGAGGGTCCAGGTGCGCTGGACGTGCACCGTTAGGTCGCCGGTCTCGAACCGCCAAGGCCGGTTCGCCTCCATCGGGGTCGAGAGCAGCAGCTCGAAACCCGGAAGACGCTCCGCAAGCGACCGGTAGAGCGACATCAGGTAGGGCGGGACGAAGTTGGTGAGCAGCAGGGTGCTCGGCTCGGCGGGCCGGTGCTTCCAGCGCCGGAGCGCCCGTCGCAGCGGTCGCACGGGCTCGACGACGCGGTATCCCGCGTCCAGCAGACGGTTCCAGGCGCGCTGCCCGAAGACTTCGGGAACGCCCACGGGCAGGTAGTCGAAGTCGCGGAGCGCGCCGCGTGCGAGCCAGTTGAAGCGACGGTGCTGGCCTGGCGTCCAGTGCTGGAAGCGTTCGAGCGGGTCGAAGTTCTCGGGTGTGGCGACCCCCTGCCAGTGCACGCGATCCTCGCGGCGCCGCCGCAGGTCCGAAGAGCCGACGACGTCGAGGGTCTCGGCCTTCTCGAAGTCGAACACGTCGGGATCGAGGTCCAGGAAGTCGAGCAGGGAGCGGAGCGTTCGCTCCCGGTCCTCCACGAGCGACTCGTAGCGCACCAGCTGGAAGCGTCCCTGTGCCGATCCCGGCGCCTCGAGGAACCGGCGGATCTCGCGGGCTCCATCTCGCCAACCGCGCGTGGCGGTCTCGCGAAACCAGTCGAAGGAGCGCGAACCCGACTCCACGACCGCTCTTCCGTCGCGCACCACGATCAGCAGACGTGCGTCGGCAAACAGCTCCGCGAAGCGTGCGAGTTCGAGGACGCGCGGGGTCTTCGTCACGACGCGGGGGCTTTCGGCGCGTTCGGCCAGGAAACGCGCGATCCCCCCGCCCAGGCCCCGAAGGAGGTCGGCGCGGATCTCGCGAAGATCGCCCCAGGCCGGGTTCCAATCCTGGCTGACCGCACGCGCATAGCGATCCAGGTGAGCGGAATGCGAGAGGAGATGATCTTCCCAGACCGGGCGTGGCGCCGAGCAGTCGGGGTGGAGACGGAGCAGCCGAGACAGCAGATTCGTGCCGCACCGCGGGTAGATCCCATGAATGAAGATCAGGGGCGCGTCGGGTTTCGCCGGCGTTTGGGCCATCTCAGTACGACTTGTAGAACGCCAGCGGTGCGGGCCCGGGCGGATCGTCGACGGCGAGCATCAGGGCACCCCGCGTGCCGTCGGTTTCGAAGCGAACCGGGTGATCGCCCGCAGCGAGAGAGACGATCTCGCCCGCTCCGACGCGGGTCTCCCCGACCCACACCGGGGCGGCGCTGCCAGCGGGCAGCCAGCGGTAGAGCCCGGGCACGATCAGCCCGATCGAAGTCGTCTCGTCGCGTTCGCCGCGGAGCTGGCGTCCGGCGACGAACACGGCGTTTCGGTAGGGCTGGTAGTGGTCGGCCCAGAACTGGCGGATCTCGAGGGGGAACTGGTTCAGGCGGAAGGACTGGACCAGATAGTGGATCGGTTCGGTGCGGAAGCTCTCGAGCAGGCGCGCGGTCTTTCCGACCTTGTCGGGTCCCTCGAAGGCGCGGTAGATGCGCTGGGAGAACCACAGGCCCAAGGGTTGATCGACGCCGCAGAAGAGCGCCTTCTCCGGATGGAAGCCGGCGCGTTCCGGCGCGAAGTTGCGATGCACGAAGCGCAGGCTCTCGGCCTGTACCAACTGGGTGTCGCGCAGGGCACCGGCCGTGTGTAGCCCGGCAGCCAGGGCCAGGGCGCCCCAGGCGACGGCCGGCGCGACGTGTCCGAGCTCGGGCCACGTCTCTGCCGCGCGGCGCAGGCTCGGGATCGCGAGGGTGAGCGCGACCGCGAAGAAGACGCCGAGGGTCATCAGGAAGTAGGCGAAGGCGGCGGCATGGAAGCTCGCCACCGCGAGACCCAACGCCAGGACGACCCACGCGAGCGCCAGCCGACGGGAACGCGCTCGCGGGACTGCCAGGCTCACGCCGAGCATCGCGGCCAGCCCGACGAAGTGGGGCAGGAAGCTGCCGGCGGCCGTGCGGTACTGGGAGTAGCCGATCGTCGCACGGTAGAAGTCGAAGGCGTTCAGATAGCCCGCGGTCGTGCTCGGAGCGATCGCCGCGCGCGCCGAGTGGTGTGCGGGGACCTCGAAGGCCGCGAGCACGAAGAGCCGCCAGCCGACCACGATGGCTGCGGCTGCGGCGCCCGCGATCGCCAGACGCAGGGCCTCGCGTTTCGGCCGGAGATCGGCGTGGACGAGCAGGTCTCCGGCGGCGAGCACGAGCCCGAGCGCGGCGAGGTAGCCGAGCTTCTGGCTGCCGATGAAGCCCATGCCGAAAGCGATCCCGGCGAGCACGGCAAAGACCGGACGGCGGCGGGAGAGCAGCAGTCCCGCGATCCCCCAGGTCCCACCGCAGAGTGCGATCTGGTCGGTTCGAATTTGAAGCGACCATTCCAGGAACACGGGAATCGCGCCCAGCAGCGCCGTCCCGAGCGCGGCGTCGACCGTGCGCGTCGGCCCTTCGGGCAAGAGCTCCCGCAGCGCGACGAAGAGCCCGGCCAGGGCGGTCCAGGTGAGGACGAGCCAGGCCAGGCGGGCGCCACGGGCGGTGTGGATCTCGTCGAGACACGCCGATACCCAGGGCATCAGCAGGGTCTCGGGGAGCCCGGCGTGGCCGCCGCTGTGGAGGGCGCCGCCGAAGGCACTGCGCGCGGCTCCATCGAGCAGCGCGAACTCGTCCCAGTTGAAGGCCGTGGTGTAGACGGCCGCCACCCGCAGAGCGAAGCACCCGAGGAGCAACACCCCGGCCGCGAGCCAGCGCCAGCGAGCGTCCATGAGTTCCAGATCGGTCCCGCCGACGCCCCGATTGAGGGGAAGTTGCGTCTTCGTGGGGGCGCAGGCGCCTTTGCTGTGGCCGGAGACGTCTGTCGGCGACGGCGGAATCGGGTGGGGAGCGCGGCACGAAGGCTACACCCGCAGGCCGGGAGCGCCGATACAAGGACACCCACTGTGGAGGAAGGGTCCGCATGCGCCTTGCCACCTGTCTCGCGGCCTTGACGGCCATCTTGATGCTCGCGGGAGCGTCTCACGCGCAGCAGGCGCGGCAGCGCAACCCGGCCGTCTGCATCAGCATCGCGCAACAGCTCGTGCACTACGACTCGATGATGCATCGCGCTGCCGAGCTCGGGAACGAGATGTGGGTCGAGCGCTTCGAGGCGCAGATCGACGCGGTCGAAGACCGACACGCGCGTCTCTGTCCGGACCAGGCCGCGGCCCAGAAGAGTGCCCAGGAGATGGCAGAGCTGTTGCGTCTCGCCATGCAGGGCGCGCTGACCTTCTTCACGATGGGTGCCTACTAGCACCCAGCCGCCCCGCGCCCGTCGGGCGACGCCCCCAGCCCGCCTGATACACTCCGACGCCAACCGCGGAGGAGTGTGCATGATCGGTCGGCGTCCGCTGGGAAAGTCCGGGTTGGTCGTTTCCGAGATCGGCCTCGGAACGATGACCTTCGGCAGCATGGCCGACGAGGCCGCATCGCTGCGCTGCCTCGACCAGGCGTTCGACGCGGGTGTCGACTTCGTCGACGTCGCCGAGATCTACCCGGTCCCGCCCGACGCCAGCTACGTCGGCGAGTCCGAACGCATCTGTGGCAAGTGGCTGGCCGACCGCCCCCGCGATGCGGTGATCCTCGCGACGAAGGTGGCGGGCCCGGGCGGCGGCTGGTTTCGCGGCCCGGTGCGCTCGGGCACCACGGCCCACGATCGCCACCACATCGAGCGCGCGGTCGAAGGCAGCCTGCGGCGGTTGGGAACCGACTACATCGATCTCTACCAGACCCACTGGCCCGACGGGAACGTGCCCGTCGAAGAGACCCTCGAGGCCCTCGATCGCCTGGTCGACGAAGGCAAGATCCGCGCGATCGGGTGCAGCAACGAAACGGCCTACGGGCTCACCAAGAGCCTGTGGATGGCGGACCGCCACGGCACCGTCCGTTATCACACCATCCAGAACAACTTCAGCCTGATCAACCGCCGCTTCGAGGACGAGCTGGCGCGGGTGTGTCGCGACGAGTCGGTCCGGTTGTTGGCCTACAGCCCGCTCGCAGCCGGCGTGCTGTCGGGGAAGTACGACGGGGAGGCGTGGCCCGAGGGGGCGCGCTTCACCCGCTACAAGGACCACAGCCCGCGCACCCAGGCGATGGTCAAGCGCTTCCTGGGCGATCGTGCGCGAGCGGCGACGCTTCGGGTGGGTGAGATCGCGAAGGAAGCCGGTCTCGACCCGGTGACCCTCGCAATCGCCTGGACCCTGACGCGCGACTTCCTCGGCTCGACCCTGATCGGCGTCACCGACGCTTCCCAGTTGGACGCGCATCTCGCTGCCGCCGAGGTGACGCTTCCCGACGACGTCCTCGCGGCGTGTGATGCTCTGGCCCATGAGATTCCGTATCCGCTCGGCTAGTCGGGTTGCGGCCGCGATCGCGGTGGCGCTGCTGCTGCCGGCGTTTTCGGCCCAGGGCCGGGGGGCCGACGGCGACTTCGATGAACGTCGTTCCGCGCACTTCGTCCTCTATCAGGACGTGGACATCGATCAGGCCGGGGGCTTCCACGGCTCGCGGCGCTTCGAACAGCAGGTGCTCGCGGATCTCGAACGCGCCTACGAATCGGTCGATCGCTGGCTCGGGCTGCGCCCGAACCGTCTGATCGAGGTGGTCGTCTACGACCCCGGCGCCTTCGATCACACCTACCGCGGTCTGTTTCGTTTTCCGGCAGCGGGTTTCTATCACGGCGTGATCCGCATTCGCGGCGCCACGCGCATGACCGACGACCTCTCGCGGGTGCTGCACCACGAACTGGTTCACGCGGCGCTGGACGCGGCGGCGCCGAGCCTGCTGCTCCCGGGCTGGGTGAACGAGGGAACCGCCGAGTGGTTCGAGGCGCGCGTGACCGGCAAGCGCGGGCTGAGTTCGCGCGAGCGCGACGTGCTCGCGGCGTTGGCGCGCTCGGGCGAGCTGCCGCCGCTCGCGACGTTGAACACTCCCGCGTTCGGAGGGTTCGCTCCGCGCGCCGCTCAGATCGCCTACCTCCAGTCGTACGGCCTCATCGACTACCTGAACCGCCATCACGGCGAGCGCAAACTCTCGCAGTTCCTCGCCGAGCTGATTCGCAAGCGCAATCTCGACCGCGCGCTGAAACGCGTCTACCGCATGGACGCGGAGAAGCTCGAAGAGCGCTTCTTCCGGGAGCTCGGAGTTTGAAGCATCGACGCTGGGTGGGAGTGGTCGCGATCGCGATGGCGTGGGCGTGCGGGGCCGGCGACGAGTGGTCGGCTTCCGGCGTCGTGCGCGAGGTCTTCGCCGACGAGGGACAGGTCAAGATCGAACACGGCGACATCGAGGGGCTGATGCCCGCCATGACGATGAGCTTCGATGTCGCCCCGGCGGTGTCGCTCGAGGACCTCGAGCCAGGCCAGTTCGTCGAGTTCCGCCTGCGCAAAGACGGCACTCGCTACGAGATCGTGGCTCTCGACGCCCCGGAGACGACCTCGTCGGGTGAGATCCCGGACCGTCCTCCGCTGGCGGCCGCCTCCGAACCCGCTCCTGCGTTTGCGCTCGCCGCGTCGCGGGGCGGCACGCTGACCCTCGACGCGTTGGCGGGGCAGCCGGTGCTCCTCGACTTCATCTTCACGCGCTGCCCGGGACCCTGTCCCATTCTGACCGGAATCCACGCCGATACCCGCGAGGGGCTCCGCGCCGACGAACGCAGCCGCGTGCGTTCGGTCTCGATCAGTCTCGATCCGGCCTTCGACACGCCCGAGGTGTTGCAGGCGTACCAGGCGTCGCGTCGCATCGACGATCCGGGTTGGTGGTTCTTGACGGGTCCGGAGTCCGAGGTCGCGCGCGTGGTCCGCGCCTACGGAGTCGGGTCGACGCGCTCGGCCGACGGCGACATCGACCACACCGTCGCGACCTTCCTGATCGACGGCCAGGGACGGATCGCGCGGCGCTACCTCGGCACCCGGCACACGCCCGAAGAGCTGCAGCGCGACGTCCGCGAGCTCTTGCGCGCGACGCCCGCCTCTTGAGCAGCTAGCCCTCTCGCCTCCCGGCTTCGCCGGGGAGTCGTCCGTCGAGCCACTCCCAGCCCGCTCCTTCGTGCCGGGCCGGAAACCGCTCGGGCTGCAGGATCTCGCACAGGATTTCGAGGGACTCGACGAGGCGTGGTCCCGGCCGGTTGAAGTACTGGTGTCCGTCGGTGAGGGCGACGCGTCCCTCACGCACGGCGCGAAGCGATGCGAGGGCGCCGGCCGCCGGCGCGAACTCGCTGCGGGTGCGCTCGAGTCCGAAGCCACACGGCATGACGACCAGCGTGTCCGGGTCGGCGCCGCGGAGGGCGTCGAGTTCGAGCCAGGGCGAGTGGCTCCCGGCCGACCCGAAGAGCTCTTCGCCGCCGGCGATCGAGACGAGCTCGGGAACCCAGTTGCCCGCCGCCATCCAGGGATCGATCCACTCGATCGTCGCGACCCGCGGGCGCGACGCGCCACCGGCGGCTCGCTCGCCCAGTTCGGTCACGCGGTCGGTCAGGCGAGCCCTCAATGCATCGCCCGCGCTGGCGGCGCCGAGTGCCGCCGCGGCCCGGCCGACGTCGTCCCACACGTCGGCCAGGGTGTTCGGCTGGAGCGCGACGATCTCCGGACGTCCTCCGACCCAGTCCTGCAGCGCAGCTTCGACGTCGCCCACGCTGGCCGCGCACACTTCGCAGTGGGTCTGGGTGAGGATGACGTCCGGGGCGAGCTCCCGCAGGCGATCCGCATCGACGCGGTACACGGAAAGCCCTTCGCCCACGAGCTCACGGACGCGATCGTCGATCACGCGACTCGGAGCGTCGGCATCGAGCTTCGGCTCGGTGAGCGGCGGGAGCGCCTCGACGCCCTTCGGGAAGTCGCACTCGTGACTGCGGCCGACCAGGGTGTCGCGGAGCCCGAGGGCGCACACGATCTCGGTCGTACTGGGCAGCAGCGAGACGACGCGCGGGGAGGCCATCGGCTCGGGGGAGGCGACCGCGGGAGCCTAGCCGCTGTTGTAGGTGCGCAGCCGGCCGGCCACGGCTTCACGCGTGAACGTGTAGAAGTGCCAGTGGGTCACGCAGCGGTTCATGAACTGGGCGAAGCCAATGATGCTCGGCCGGTGTTTCATGTTGTCGCGCCAGAAATAGCGCCAGTAGGTCTTCCCCACCGAGCCCAGCGAGCCGTCCTGGATCAGCGTTTTCGTCAGGTTGTAGAGCAGGATCAGCCCGTAGCCGAGCGTGGGAATGGTCTTCCCCTCGCCGGCGCGCTCGCAGATTTCTTCGCGCTTGCGCTCGAACTCGGGGTGGTTCTTGTAGACCGAGAAGTACCGGTCGAAGAAGGCCTCGGGCGTGTAGAGACGCGTCACGAGGTCCCAGTAGTTCTCCTTCAACTCCTCCCGGGTCATCTGCTTCGGGTGGAAGTTGCAGTTGGGATCCTCTTCGACGAGGCGCCCATCCTTCTCCAGGCGCTCGTAGAGGGGCGTCTTCGGGATCGCGCCGAGCATCCCGACCATCGCCAGCTGGATGCCGTTGTCCTGGATGAAGGCGTACTGGTCGTCGAAGATGCCGAGGTCGTCGCTGTCGAAGCCGACGATGAAGCCGGCGGCGATGTCGAGGCCGGCGCGCTGAATGCGCGCGAGCTTGTCTTCGAGCGAATCGCCGCGCGTGTTCTGGAACTTCTTCGTCTCTTCGAGGGATTCCTTGCGCGGCGTCTCGATGCCGATGAAGACCTGGCGGAAGTTCGCCTCGTACATCAGCTCGAGCAGCTCGGGATCGTCGGCGAGGTTGATGCTGGCCTCGGTCGAGATGCGCAGCGGGTAGTTGTGCTTCTTCTGCCAGGGGATGATCTGGCGCAGGACTTCCTTCGCTTCCTTCTTGTTCCCGATGAAGTTGTCGTCGACGACCATCGCGGAGAAGAAGCCCGCCTGCCGCATCTCGTCGAGCTCGGCGATCACCTGCTCGGGTCGCTTCGTGCGCGGGCGGCGGCCGAAGATGACGATGATGTCGCAGAACTCGCACTGGAAGGGGCAGCCGCGCGAAAACTGGAGCGCACCCGACGCGTAGCGATCGACCTGGAGCAGGTCGTAGCGCGGGCTCGGCATCCGCGTCATGTCGGTCTTCTCGGGCTGCTCGTACCGGAGCTGGGTATCGCCGCCGGTGGCGAGGGCATCGAGGAACGCCGGCCAGGTCTCGTCCGACTCGCCCACGAAGATCGTGTCGTAGAGTCCGGTGAAGGCCTCTTCCTTCACCGACGCGTAGGGGCCGCCCACGATGACGTGGGTATCGACGTCCTTCTTCAGGCGCTCGAGGATCTCGCGCTGCCGCTCGCGCTGGACGTTCATGCCCGTCACGCCGACGACGTCGTACTCGTCCAGACTCTTCCAGTCGATCGCCTCGACGTTCTCGTCGAGCAGCGTCACATCATGGTGTCCCGCGAGTCCGGCGAGGGTGGGGAGCGCGCCATTGATCATGGTCGACCGGCGGTCACCCGGGTACAGCGGGAGCGCGTACTCGAAGCCCCAGTAGGAGGGCTCGAAGCGCGGGTTGATCAGGCAGACCTTGAGGGTCTTCGTGCCAGGCTGGGCGCGGAGGGTGCCGCTCGCAAGCGACGGTGCGTCCAGCTCGGCCCCGAGAGGCGTGGTGCTGGCCAAGAAGAGGTCCTTTGCGCGGGAGGAATCCGGCGGCGGAGGGAAGCTCCGAGACGACGCTAGGCGATATGGGCCCCCGCGCCAAATCCGCGAAATACCGGCGTTTGGTGACTTCGAGTCGGGTCCGGCGGGGGCCGCGGCGGGCTATCTTCGGGCACGGATGGACGCGCTCGCCCCCTTTCATCCGCTCTTGCGCGCGTGGTTCGAGAGGCGCTTTCCGGAAGGGCCCACCGAGCCGCAGTGCTTGGGCTGGCCTTCGATCGCCGCCGGCCGGGACACCCTGATCGCCGCGCCGACCGGCTCGGGGAAGACCCTCGCCGCCTTCCTGGTGTGCATCGATCGGCTACTTCGAGAAGCGCCCGCGTCAGGGGAAACGAGCGGTGTGCAGGTCCTGTACGTCTCGCCCCTGAAGGCCCTCGCCACCGACATCCGCGAGAACCTGCTCGGACCCCTCGCCGAGTTGCGGAAGCTGGGCCTCGAGCGCGGGGAAACGCTCCCGGAGATCCGGGTCGAGACCCGCTCGGGGGATACCTCGGCCTCTCAGCGCGCGAAGCTCCTGCGGCGCCCGCCCCACATCCTGGTGACGACGCCCGAGTCGCTCTACCTGATGCTCACGGCCGAGCGCAGTCGGGCCGCACTCCAGAGCGTGCGTACGGTGATCGTCGACGAGATCCACGCGACGGCCCGCGACAAACGCGGCGCGCATCTGGCCCTCAGCCTCGAGCGCCTCCAGGCGCTCTGCACGTCGCGTCCCACCCGCGTCGGGCTCTCGGCGACCCAGCGGCCCGTCGAGCGGGTCGCGCGCTTGCTGGTCGGCAACTCCGCGGACGCGACCACCGCCGACGGCCGCCCGCGCTGCGCGATCATCGACGTCGGGCACCGCCGTACCCTCGATCTCGGCCTCTGGGTGCCGGGCAGCGAACTCGGTGCGGTCGCGTCGATGGAGCAATGGGGCGAGGTGCTCGACGAGATCGCGCGCCTCGTGGACGAACACAAGACCACCCTCGTCTTCTCGAACACGCGCCGTCTCGCCGAGCGGGTGGCCCACGCCCTCGCCGAGCGGGTGGGAGAGGAGCGGGTCGCTGCGCACCACGGCAGCCTGTCCAAGGAGCGCCGCGCGAAGGTCGAGGGCCGGCTGCGCGCCGGCGATCTCTCGGTCCTGGTCGCGACCGCCTCCCTCGAGCTCGGCATCGACATCGGGCCCGTCGAACTCGTCTGCCAGCTGGGTTCTCCGCGCAGCATGGCCACCTTCCTGCAGCGGGTCGGACGTTCGGGCCACCGCCGCAGCGCGGTGCCGAAGGGTCGTCTGTTTCCGACGTCCCGCGACGAACTCGTCGAATGCGCGGCGCTCTTGCGCGGCGTGCGCGCGGGACGCCTCGATGAAGTGCGTCCCCCGAAGGCACCTCTGGACATCCTGGCGCAACAGATCATCGCGGCCTGCGCCGCCGAGGCCTGGAAGGAGACCGAGCTCTTCGACCTGGTGCGATGCGCCGCCCCCTACGTGGACCTCTCGCGCGAGGACTTCGACTCGGTGGTGGAGCTGGTGTCCGAGGGGATCGAGACGGGCCGCGGTCGGCGCGCGGCCTATGTCCATCGCGACCGCGTGGGCGGGATGCTGCGGGGTCGGCGCGGCGCGCGCCTCGCCGCGCTGACGTCGGGCGGCGCCATCCCCGAGACCGGCGACTACCGCGTCGTCGCGGATCCGGACGACACCTTCGTCGGGACGGTGAACGAGGACTGGGCCATCGAGAGCATGGCCGGCGACATCTTCCTGCTCGGCAGCACTTCCTGGCAGATCCGCCGTGTCGAGGCCGGTGTGGTCCGCGTGCGCGACGCGCGCGGCGCGCCGCCGACGATTCCCTTCTGGCTAGGGGAGGCGCCGGCTCGTACTCCGGAACTCTCGGACGAGGTGGCGGATCTGCGCGAAGCGCTCGAGGCGCGCTTCGACGATCCCCGCGGCGAATCGGCCCCGGCGTTCCTCGAGCGCGAAGCGGGTCTCGATCTGGCGAGTGCAGCCCAGGTGGTCGACTACCTGGCCGCGGCGCGCCAGGCCCTCGGCGGGCTCCCCACGCGACGCCGCATCGTGTTGGAGCGTTTCTTCGACGACAGCGGCGGCATGCAGCTGGTGGTACACGCGCCCTTCGGCGGACGCACGAATCGGGCGCTCGGGCTCGTGGCCCGGAAACGGATCTGCCGCAGCTTCGACTTCGAACTGCAAGCCGCGGCGAACGACGATGCCTTCGTGCTCTCACTAGGGCCGCAGCACAGTTTCCCGCTGGACACCTTCCGCGGCATGCTGCGCTCGAACGGCCTCGACGATTCGCTGCGTCAGGCCGTGCTCGACTCGCCGATGTTCACCGCGCGCTGGCGCTGGAACCTGGGGCGCGCTCTCGCCGTGCTGCGCTTCCGGGGGGGGCGTCGGAATCCGCCGCCGATCCAGCGGATGGAAGCCGATGATGTGATGGCGGCCGTGTTCCCCGGTCTGGCCCAGTGTCAGGAGAACCAGGCCGGCCCGATCGAGCTGCCGGACCATCCGCTCGTGAATCAGACGCTCTACGACTGTCTGCACGAGGCGATGGACGTAGAAGAAGCCCGGACCCTGGCCGAGGGGATCGAGGCCGGCACCCTCGAGCTGCTCTGCTGCGACACGAGCGAGCCGTCTCCGCTCTCCCACGAGATCCTGAACGGCAAGCCGTACACCTTTCTCGACGACGCGCCCCTCGAAGAGCGACGCACCCGGGCCGTCGCGCTGCGCCGCGGGTTGCCCGAGACGGCGCGCGACCTCGGGCTCCTGGACACGGCCGCGATCGAGCGGGTGCGCGACGAGGCGGCCCCGACTCCCCGCGACCTCGAGGAGCTGCACGACCTGTTGCTCTCGCTGGTCGCGGTGCCGGCCCGGGATGTGTGGCAGGAGTGGTTCGCGGCGCTCGAGCGCGCGGGGCGGGCGACCGCCTTCGAACGCGATGGGGTAGTGCGCTGGGTGGCGACCGAGAAGCGAGCCGCGGCGTCCCGACTCTATTCCGAGGTCGACGGTCCGTCCGGAGAGACGCCGCCCTCGGAAGACGACGCGCTGGCGGAGCTCGTGCGCGGGCACCTCGCCATCACCGGTCCCGCCACCGTAGAGGACCTGGCGCTCCAGACGGCGCTCGGTGCGTCCCGCGTCGAGCGGGCCATCGCGACGCTCGAGGCGAGCGGGTTCCTGTTGCGGGGCCGCTTCCATCCGGCGGCCGACCGCGAGGAGGTGTGCGCGCGCCATCTGCTCGCGCGGATCCACGCCTACACCCAGCAGCGCCTGCGCCGGGAGATCGAGCCCGTCACGGCCCAGGACTTCCTCCGCTTCCTCTTCGAATGGCAGGGCGTCGCGCCGCGGGCGCAGCGCCAGGGCGTCTCGGGGGTCGCCACGACCGTCGAGCAGCTGCAGGGGCTGGAGCTCGGGGCGGGAGCCTGGGAGCGCGACGTGCTTCCCGCGCGCGTGGCGCACTATCGGGCCCGCTGGTTGGACGACCTGTGTCTGTCGGGAGAGGTGTGTTGGGGGCGCTTCGCCGCCTCGGCGTCGAAAGGCGCGCAAGCCGACGCGCGGTCTTCGCGGTCGCCTTCACGCGCCACGCCGATCACGCTGGTGTGTCGCGAAGAGCTTCCCCTGTGGATGTCCGCGCTACGGAGCGACGCCGATACCGCGCCCGTGTCCGAGGCCGGCCGACGTGTCGAGGCGGCGCTTGTCGCCGGCGGCGCCCTGTTTCGGAGCGAGTTGGTCGCGCGCACGGGCCTGGACGAGCAGGCGCTCTCGGTGGCGCTCTGGGATCTCGTGGCCCGGGGACGCATCAGCTCGGACGGCTTCCACGCGCTGCGCCGACTGCTGGGCCGCAGCCCGCGCCGGGCGCGCGCGCCTCAGGGGCGCTCGTCGCGGGGATTGCGGGGCGCCGACGGTCGCTGGTCTCGCCTCGTGGCCGCGTCCGACGAGATCGACGCGGACACCCGGGCCGACCGCGTGGCCCTGCAGCTGCTCGCGCGTTGGGGCGTCGTGTTCTTCGACCTGCTGGCGCGGGAGAATCTCGCGCTGCCCTGGCGCACCCTCTTGCTGGCCCTGCGTCGGCTCGAGGCCCGCGGCCAGGCGCGCGGGGGCCGTTTCGTGACGGGCTTCTCCGGCGAGCAGTTCGCGCTTCCCGACGCGCTCACGAAGCTGCGCCAGGTGCGGAAGCGCCCCAGGGGTGGAGAAGAGGTCTCGGTCGCAGCGGCGGATCCGCTGAATCTCGTCGGGATCCTGACTCCTGGACCGCGCGTGCCCACGACGGCGAACCGCCGCGTGCACTACCGCGACGGATTGCCCATCGAAGCCGAGGAAGCGGCGCTTCCCGCGCAATCCCTGGGCGCGCCTTGAGCCATACGTCCGATCGCCCGCTTACGTCGGATCCCCGGAGTGCCGATGCGCCTTCCATGGCTTCCGACGCACGGCCGCTCGCAGGCGGCGGATCCACGGCGCGCCTGCTGCGTCACTACGACGCCAAGTACGGAGCGGGCACCGCTGGCCCGCCGGCGGTGGCTACGGCGCCCGCCGGCGCTCCGCAGAACCGACACGAGGCGTGCCTGCACTACCTGCCGCAGCACTTTCACGGTGGAGCGATCCTCGAGGTGGGGGCCGGCGACGGACGCCTGGCGCGCGGTCTGGCGGCGCAGGGCATCGGATTCGAGCGCTATGTCGCCACCGAGGCCTCGCGTGCACGCCTCGCGGGGCTGGAGCGCAGCCTGGAGGATCCGCGTTTCGAAGCGGCCCATCTCGATCTCGAACAGGCGTCTCCCGAACACGATGCGCGCTACGACGCGGTTATCTTGCTCGCGTTGGTCGAACACCTGGTCGATCCGATCGAGGCGCTCCAGCGCGTGCGCGGCTTCTTGAAGCCTGGCGGCATTGCGTTCATCGACACACCCAACGTTGCCAAGTACACGCGACGCTTGAAGCTTCTGTTCGGGAGGTTCCCAGCGACTGCGTCTCGAGACGAGGGTCTCGCGACGTTCGACGGCGCCCCCGTCGATCTCCACGACGAGGGGCACCTCCACTACTTCACCTATCGCTCGCTCTCGCGCTTGCTGTTCGAGCGCTGCGGATTCCGCGAGGTCACGCCCGCACCCTACGCGAGCGGACCGCATTGGCTCGGTCGCGGCGTCGGTGGCTGGCTCGCCCGCCTGCGCCCCCAGCTGTTCAGCGAGCTCTGCGTGGTCGCGCGGGCCTAGAACCGGCGCGTCTAGGCCGGCGAGGCGTCGCCCAGGCGGGCCAATGCCACCGGCTGGTCGGGATCGAGCGCGAGCGCGGCACGCCAGCTCTGGGTCGCTTCCTTCTTCCAGTCGAGGGAATCGCAGAGCAGGTTGCCGCGACGCGCGAGCAGCGCGGCGCGCGCCTGATCGCCTCCGGCCTTCTCGGTGATGTGCTCGATCAGGTCGAGCTGTGCCTGGGCCCCACCGCGCGCGCTCGACGCCGCGAGTGCCCATTCGAGCAGATCCTCCCGGCTCGGATCGATCTCGAGGCAACGACGCAGGTGAATCACGGAACCCTGGACGTCGGCGAGCGACTCGACCATCAACGACGCGAGCTCGAGGTGCAGCTCGAACTCGTGGGCTTCGTCGGCGTGGGGGAGGGCGCCGCGCAGCAGATCGGCGAGCGGTTCGGCGTCGCCCCGGCTGCGGTAGAGCTCGCAGAGGGCGAAGCGCGCACCGCGGTCGCTGGGGCACTCGCGCAGCAGCTGGCGGAAGCACTCGATCGCGCGGTTCGCTTCTCCGAGCGCGCGCGCGGCTTCGGCGGCGCGCCGGAACCAGAAGACCCGCTGCTCGACGGGCTCGGCGAGACGTCCGGCCTCCTCCGAGAGATCCATCAGCGGCTCGAGACGGCCGAGCTGCTCGTAGAGTCCAGCCAACGCGGGTGCGGCTTCGAGGATCGCTTCGGGATGCGCGCGCAGGGGTTCGAGGATCTCGATGGCGCCGCCAGGGTTGCCCAGCGAGTTCGCGCGCAGGTCGGCGATCCGCATGCGCAGGTGCACCGCGTCCGGGGTGTGGCCTTCACCGGCGGCCTCGCGGGCCTCGAGCTTGCGCTCGAGCACCGAGACGATGCGCGCGCCGCGCTCGTCTGCGCGCGGGGCCACCTCTTCGATCGGCTCGTCGTCGAGCTCGGGCATCGTGAGGGGCGCCGCTTCCTCTTCGGGTGCCGCCGGGGGCGCGAGCCTCGCCAACCCTTGTGTGGCGCGCGGGTCGTCCGCGTCGCTGCGCAGGGCCGCTTCGTAGTGCTCGATCGCGAGCTCGGTCTGGTCGAGCTTCTGTTCGTAGAGCGCCGCGAGTTCGCAGCGGAGATCGACTGCCTGGGTGTCGACGGCCCCTTCCAGGGTGGCTTCGAGCATGGTGGCCAGCGGCTGCCAGTCTTCGCCGGCGCGGTAGATCCGGCGCAGGCCCGCGACTCCACCCGGGAAGCCCGGGCGGCAGGCCAGGCCCTTCTCATAGGCCTCGCGCGCGGCCTGGGAACGCTCGCGTCGTTCTTCGATCTCGCCGAGTCGAACCCACATGGCGCCCTGGCTCTCAGCGGTGTCGGCGAGTTCGGCACGCTGGGCCAGGAGGGCGGCCTGTCGTTCGAGCTGATCCGACCCCTCGAGCAGGGTGAGCCACATGTCGAGAGCGTCGATGTCGGACGGGTTCTCGGCGAGGGCCTGTTCGAGGGCGCGCTCGGCCGTGATGCTGTCGCCGCGCGCAGCGGCGTTCCAGGCGCGCTGGAGCAGCGGCTCGGCTTCTTCTTCGGGCTCCGGCTCGGCGCGGACCGCGGCGGGCTGCACCGGCGGCGGCGACGCTTCGGCAGCAGGCTCGGGTTCCAGTACGGGAGCGGGCTCGGGGTCCAGTAGCGGAGCAGGCTCGGGTTCCAGTACGGCCACGGGCGGGGCGCTGGGCTCCGGCTCCGCGGTCACTTCCGGCTCTGCCGTCACGACGGGTTCGTCCTGGACGGTCGGCGTTTCGAACGCCACCTCGACGGCGTCCTGCAGCGGGGGCTCGCCGGCCGGGTCGGCTTCGCGCTCGGCGCGTGCGTACCACTCCTCGGCCTGTTCCGCGTCCTGCAGCCCGTCGCGCCAGACGTCGCCCATCTCCCGGAGCATCGCGGCGCGCTCGGGACCGGGCGGGGTGAGCGAGAGTTCTTGCTCGCCGATCTGGAGCACGGCTTCCCAGCTCTGGCGCTCGGCGTAGAGCCGACGCAACGACTGGAGTGCACGCCGCAACGACGGGTCGAGTCGCGCGGCCTCCGTGTAGGCGGCGATGGCGGCATCCGTGTCGCTGAGTCGCTCCTCGAAGAGCTGTCCCAACCGCAGCGCCAGCTGGGCGCGGGCCTGCGGGCGGTTGGAGAGAGACGGCGCCTCCTGACGGTGCTGGTACAGCTCCGCCAGGCCCCGCCAGTCCGACTCCATGAAGAGGTGTTCTTCGAGGAAGTCGAAGGCCCCGAGATCGTCCGGGTCTTCGGAGAATCGTTTTCGCAGCGGCTCGAGCGTCGCGTTCAAGGCAGCTCCACCCCGAAGTACGGGGATCCTGGGGGCCGGGTCCTAGGGGCGCATCGGAGCGTCGGCGCCCGGACTTGACCGTTCCGAGGGCGTTGGAAAGCCCCGGTCGGGGGTGGAAAACCTGATTGGGTTCAGGGCCTTGGCGGCTCTCCTCCGCGCGCGCGGAAGCGGCTGTCGCCGGTTCCGGGCCCCGGCGGGAGGAACAGGTCGAGGAGCAGGGTGTCGAGGTCGCCCGTATCCACCCGGCCGTTTCCATCGAGGTCGAAACGGGCCTCGACCCGGCCGGTCCGCAGGGCCCGCTGGAGCCGTGCCGCGTCGCTCAGGCCGGTCACGCCGTCGCCGTCGAAATCACCGTCACAGCGGTTTCCCCAGCCATCGCCGTCGCTGTCGCGCTGCCTCGGGTTCGGGCGCTCACGACAGTTGTCGGTCCGATCGGCGACCCCATCGCCGTCGCCGTCGGCCGCGGGCGGTCTGGGATCGGCGACGGTCATCAACGGATCCCCGATGTAGGCGTTGGTCCAGGACAAGAATGGAACGCTGCGGAAGAACGCCTCGCCCGCCGGGACGCCGCGCGCGTAGTCGACCAGCAGGCGGGGGCGGGCGACGCCGTTGAGCGTCGGCTCGGCCACGTGCGAAGCCACGCCGGCGGCGCCGAGGCGGATCAGGTCTGCGGCGAGCGATTGCCCGTAGGGCGTCCCTGCGGTGAAGCTGCGGCCGTTGGTGCTGACGAGGTTCACCGCGATCGCACCCGGCGCGAACGCTCCGGGATACCGCGTACCGTCGATGTCTCCGAAGAACGGGGGGCCGGGGTGGCGAGACGCGTTGCTGCCCCACGAGACGAGCCCGATGAGCCGCTCGAGTCCGCCGCGGAACGCGACGCCCGAGTCGTAGATCACGTCGAGGTCGAGCGCGCGCAGCCGCGCCATCGTGGCGGCGAACATCGCGGCGTTGGCGGCGCCGCGACCGCCTCGCTGGCCGAGATCGGCATCGATCAACCAGCGGGCGTCCGTGCGTCCGCCGCGCGCCCGCTGGAGCAGGGCGAGCACGTCCGCGGGGACGCCGGTCTTGGCATCGGTGGGTGTCGCGTAGCCCGTGAGGCGCGCGACGAGGAACCGCGGCGGAGCCTCGGGAAAGCGCTCGCGCCAGGCCGCGAAGGGCAGCGACGCGCGAAAATAGGGGTTGGGGGAGCTGGCGCGACCGGCGCTGCCTTCGTAGCGGGTTCCCAGCACGGCGAGCTCGGCGTCGAGGGCGGCCCCGCGCTGCTCGTCGTAGGACACCGGCCCGTCGTCGCGGATGTAGAGCGGAACGCCCTTGGTGGTCACCAGGATCTGGATGCGTCTCGCGCGATCGTCTTGCGAGAGGAAGCGCATCACCGGGTCGCGCACCCGCCGGAGGTAGTCCTGCCGGGAGACGGTCTCGTGGGCCGCCGTCCCCAGCCCGGGATCTTCGAGCGGGATCCGCAGGGGCAGGACCTGGCTGGCGGGAACGCCGCGTGCCCGCCGGTAGGCATCGCCGATCGCGACCGAGACCGGGCTGGCCTCGTTCACCAGAATCAGCACCTCGGGGTGCTGCTCTGCGTCGCCGCGTGCGCTTCCCGCGAGGACCGCGATGCCGAGCGCCCAGGCGACCGCGAGGGCGCGGTGGCGAGCCTCGCGCCGCGCGCCTCGTCGCGCGTCCCTCTGGCCGGAAACGGACCGCCGGATAGAATGTGCGCCCGTTGCGGGGCGCGTGTCCGAGCGCAGCGCCTTCATCCCCCTCGAATCGACGCTACCCCGATCTCGAAGGGCAGCCAAACCTCGGAAGGCTGCTGAGCGCACCGCGCTCTCGTACCGCTGGGAGACCCGATGGGCCAAGAGTTCGTCTACACCATGCAAGACGTGGGGAAGGTGGTCGGGAACGACCGCATCATCCTCGACGACATCACACTGGCGTTCCTGCCCGGCGCCAAGATCGGCGTCCTGGGCTCGAACGGCGCGGGCAAGAGCAGCCTGCTGCGCATCATGGCCGGCGTCGACGACGACCACCTCGGCGAAGCGCGACCGATGCCGGGGGTCCGCGTCGGCTACCTGCCCCAGGAGCCGGTGCTCGACGAGACCAAGAGCGTGCGCGAGATCGTCGAAGAGGGCGTCGGGGACACCCGCGCTCTGCTCCAGCGCTTCGAGGACATCTCCGCGAAGTTCGCCGAGCCGATGGACGACGACGAGATGAACAAGCTGCTCGAGGAGCAGGCGAAGCTGCAGGACCAGATCGACGCGCTCGGCGCCTGGGAGCTCGATCGCACCCTCGACATGGCGATGGAAGCGCTGCGCGTTCCTGAGGGCGAGGCGTCGGTGTCGGTGCTGTCGGGCGGCGAGCGTCGTCGCGTCGCTCTCTGCCGGCTCCTGCTGACCAAGCCCGACCTGCTGCTCCTCGACGAGCCCACGAACCACCTGGACGCCGAGTCGGTGGCGTGGCTCGAGCGCTACCTGTTGAACTACCCGGGCACCGTCGTCGGGATCACCCACGATCGCTACTTCCTCGACAACGCCGCCGAGTGGATCCTCGAGCTCGATCGCGGCCGCGGGATTCCGTGGAAGGGCAACTACTCCTCCTGGCTCGAGCAGAAGGAGCAGCGACTCGCGCTCGAGGAGAAGCAGGCCGGTGCCCGCCGCCGCACCCTGGAGCGTGAGCTCGAGTGGATCCGGATGTCGCCGCGCGCGCGTCAGGCGAAGGGCAAGGCGCGCATCAACGCCTTCGAGAAGCTCCGCAGCGAAGAGGAGTCGCGGGCGCCCGAGACCGTCGAGATCCTGATTCCGCCCGGACCGCGCCTGGGTGACGTGGTGGTCGAGGCAGAGAACCTCCAGAAGGGGTTCGACGGCAAGCTCCTGATCGACGACCTCAGCTTCCAGCTGCCGCCGGGCGGGATCGTCGGCGTGATCGGCGGAAACGGCGCCGGCAAGTCGACGCTCTTCCGGATGATCGTCGGGGACGAGAAGCCCGACGCCGGCTCGCTGCGGTTGGGAGAGACGGTCCAGCTGGCCTACGTCGACCAGTCACGCGACGTCCTCGACGCGGAGAAGACGATCTGGGAGGAGATCAGCGGCGGTGAAGAGCGCCTCAAGTTGGGCGGTCGCGAGATCAACTCGCGCGCCTATGTGGGGTCCTTCAACTTCAAGGGCTCCGATCAGCAGAAGCGCGTCGGCATGCTGTCGGGTGGTGAGCGCAACCGCGTGCACCTGGCGAAGGTGCTGCAGGCGGGCGGCAATCTGCTCCTGCTCGACGAGCCGACCAACGACCTCGACGTCGACACCCTGCGGGCCCTCGAAGAGGCGCTGCTGAACTTCGCGGGCTGTGCGGTCGTGATCTCCCACGACCGCTGGTTCCTCGATCGGATCGCCACCCACATCCTGGCCTTCGAAGGCGATAGCCACGTCGAGTGGTTCGCAGGCAACTACCAGGACTACGAGGCCGACCGGCGCCGTCGGCTGGGCGACGCGGCCGATCGGCCTTCGCGGCTGCAGTACCGAAAGTTCGAGAGCGGAGCCTAGAGGCTAGGGGCGCGTCTCCAACCCATCCGGGGCGGGCAGGGCGTCGGGCATGTTCGCCGGCCCCGCTTCGGAGAACGCGAGCTTCTCGATCGACGCGCGGGTCGCCAGGGTGAGCGGGTCCACCTTTCCGAGCGCGGGTTCGACGATCTCGAGCGCGCGCCCGAGCGTACGGCGGGCCATGTCCTTGCGGTTCTGGGCCGCGTAGACGCGTCCCAGGTACGAGAGGCTGACGCCGAGCTCGATCGGCTGGGTCTCGCCGCGTTCGTGGATCGCGACCGCCCGCTGGAGCAGCGGGCGCGCCTGATCGTATTGGGCGCGCTCAACCAACGTGGCGCCCAGGGCGTCGAGGCTGCGGGCGAGGTCTGGGTGATTCGGATCGAGCACCGACTCCCGAATCGAGAGCGCTTGCTCGTAGCGACGGACCGCCTCGTCGCGGCGCCCGAGGGCGGCGTAACTCCCCGCTGCTTCGAAGAAGACGCGGGCGACGGTCTCGTGCTCGCGACCGTGGGCGTTCGAGAGCTGCTCGATCGCCTTCGTGAACTGCACCAGCGCTGCAGCATGGCGCTCGCTGCGTCCGAGGAAGGAGCCGAGGTTGGCGAGGGTCGCCCCGAGCTGTTCGGCGTCGGGAGGCGTTTCCCGAGCGAGCAGGGCGATCGCGCGCTGGTAGTGACCTTCGGTCTCGCCCGTCTTCCCGTCGCGCTGTGAGGTGTCGGCGAGTCCGCTCAGGGCGAAGGCGAGCGCTCGGAGCTCGAGGGGTCTCGTCGTCTCGAGCAGGGCGATCGCGCGTTCGAAGTGCGACCGCGCTCCGGCGAAGTCGTCGAGTTCGAGCTGCACGTAGGCGAGACCGACGAGGGGGCGCGCCAGCGCCGGAGAACCCACGCCGCGGTTCGCCTCCTCGGCGGCGATGGTCTTCTCGAACAGACGGATCGCGGCGGCGTACTGACGCCGCGCGGTCAAGCTCGCGGCCTGGTGGTAGCGCGCGCGGGCGACGATCGGGCTGCCCGGTCCGAGGTCGCGCTCGAACATCGGGATCGAGCGCTCGAAGAGGTCGTAGGCCTTTGCGTACTCGCCTCGCGACTGGTGGACCAGCGCGAGGTTGCCGAGCACCTCCGCCACCGCGCGCTCGTCGCGCGGCGGGTGCTTCTTCCAGACGTCGAGCGCCTGGCGGAAGCGCCGCTCGGCCAGGTCCGAGTCGTCCCGACCGGACGCGATCTGACCCAGCAGCGCGAGGGTGTCGCCCACGCGACGATGCTCGGGACCGAAGGAGCGCTGCTTGCTGCGCAGCGCCCGCGTGGCGAACGACTCGGCCTCGGCGCTGCGACCGACCGCGTGGAGCAGGTCCGCCAGGTTGTGGAAGGCCATCGCGGTTTCCGGATGGTTCGGTCCCACCAGCTGGTCGAACCGATCCGAGGCCGCGCGCAGCGCCGTGATCGCGCGCTCGTGGTCGCCGCGCTCGCGAAGCAGGAGGCCCAGGTTGTTCTGCATGGCCGCGACTTCGCGGTGCGCATCGCCGACCTGCTGCTGGCGCATGCGCAGGGCGCGCAGGAGCAGGGTCTCGGCCTGATCGAGGCGCCCACGCGCCTGCTGCACCAGCGCCAGGTTGTTGAAGCTCATCGCGACTTCGCCGCTGTCTGCGCCGAACACCTGGCGTCGGATCGCCAGCACGTCGCGATGGGTCTTCTCCGCTTCTTCGAGGCGTCCCGCCGCATGGTGGATCGAGGCGATCTCGTTCAGGATCGAGGCGAGCGGTCCGCTCGGTTCGGCGTCCGGGCCGCCGCGCAGGGCGAGCGCCTGTTTCGCGAACCCGAGCGCATCGCCGTGCCGGCCCTGGATGCGCAGCGTCGCCGCGAGATTCGTGTGCGTGCGCGCGCGCAGCTCGGGGATGTCGCCGTGTTCGTCGAGGGCCGCGAGCGTGCGCTGGTAGAAGTGCTCGGCTTCGCGGTAGTGGCCGCGCGCCTGGTGGACGACGGCGAGAGCGTGCAGCGATTCGGGCAGGTCGCGTTCGTCGTCGTCGAGTTCCTGGGTTCGGATCGAGATGGACCGCTCGTAGAGCGCGGCGGCACGCTCGCCTCGACCGAGTGCGTCGTAGGCGCTCGCGAGCTGCTCGAGCAGGGAGGCGAGCTCTTTCGGCGGTGTGTCCGGTAGCTTGTCGCGCACCGCCAGGGCTTCTTCGTAGTGACGGGCGGCCACGGGCAGGTTGCCCTCGACCAGGTGGAGCGCGGCCAGGGTCTCGACGCCGGTGGCGAGGCTCTCGTCTTCGGGGTCGCCGCGCCGGGCTCGGGTGTCCCGCCAGCGTGCAAAGACTTCGCGCGCTTCGTCCAGTCGTCCGGTGTGGGCGTAGAGCTCGCCGAGCGCGCGCAGGCTCTGGACCAGGCGCGGATCGTCCTCGCCCAGTGACTCGGCCTCGGCGCGGGCGCGTTCCCAGTGCGCCTCGGCGGCTTCGACCTCACCCTTGTCGAAGGCCTCGAGGCCTGCGCGCCAGGGGTCCGAGGTGGCGCAGCCAGTGGCCGCGAGGGCGCACCCGAGCGAGAGGATCCAAGCGCCGAAGACCGAGGACCTGGGTCCGCAGCCACGCGTCGACGTCTCCACCATCGATTCCACCTCTGCCGGAAGTTTTCCGGGTCGGCGCAATCGCGATTGGGCAGCCGACCCCGCAGAACTCTTCGGCTGAGCGGGGCTGGACGTTGACTCTTCTTCGGACGCGGGGAATCAGGGAGAAATCGGGTCTCTCGCGAGCCGAATTCCGCTGAATTGCCAGCGGGCGTCTGGGTAGAAGAAGTTGCGGTAGCTGGCGCGGATGTGATCGGCGGGCGTTGCGCAGGAGCCGCCGCGCAGCACCATCTGGCTGCTCATGAACTTGCCGTTGTACTCGCCGAGCGCCCCTTCGATCGGGCGGTAGCCCGGGTAGGGGCCGTAGGCGCTCTGGGTCCACTCCCAGACGTCGCCGAAGAGCTGGACGAGATCGCCGGTGGCGTCGACCGGAGCGCGCCGGGGATGCAGCGCTCCCGACTCCACGAAGTTCCCTTCGATCAAGCGCTCCGAAGCTTCGACGCTTCGCAGGGCTGCGGTCTCCCACTCGGCTTCGCTCGGGAGCCGCGAGCCCTGCGCGCGCGCGTAGGCGTCGGCCTCGTAGAAGCTCAGGTGGCAGACGGGAGCGTCCAGGTCGAGGGTGCGGCGACCGCCCAGGGTGAAGGTCGTCCACCCCGTGTCTTCGCGCCGCCAGTAGAGCGGCGCCTGCCAACCTCGTTCGGTGACGGCTGCCCAGCCGTCGGAGAGCCAGTGCGTCGGGTCCTCGTATCCGCCGGCTTCGACGAAGGCGAGGTACTCGCGGTTGGTGACGGGCCGACGGGCGAGTTCGAAGGGCTGGAGGTAGACCCGATGGCGCGGTCCCTCGTTGTCGAAGCCGAACCCGGAGCCCGGGTGACCGATCTCGACCAGCCCTCCCTCGAAGCGATGGAAGCGGTGTGCTTCCTCCGTCGCGCTGCCCTTCTCGCTCGCCGCCGACGCGCGGTACGCCGGATCGAGCGGGTTGCGTGCGAGCAGATGCTTCAGGTCGGTGAGGATGAGCTCCTGGTGCTGCTGTTCGTGGTGGTTGCCCAGGTCGACCACCGCGCGGCCCGCGGGCGAGACCCGGTCGGCTTCGAGCAGCGCGAGCACCTGCGTGTCCACGTGCTCGCGATAGGCGAGGATTTCGTCGAGGCCCGGTCGCGACAGCAGGCCCCGGTGAGGGCGCGAGTACTGCTCGCCGACGCTGTTGTAGTACGAGTTGAACAGGAAGCGGAACTCGGGCCGGAAGGGCGCGTAGTCGGGGATCGCCGCCTCGAGCACGAAGGTCTCGAAGTACCAGGTGGTGTGCGCGAGATGCCATTTCGTGGGGCTGGCATCGGGCATCGACTGCAGCGCGCAGTCTTCCGGCGAAAGCGGATCGGCGAGGGCGATCGACGCCGAGCGGATCGAGCGGAAGCGCTTGGCCAGGGCCTCGGCGCTGGGAGCATCGCTGGAGATCGTCATGACGCGACGGACCAGAACCTACGAACCTGCCCCGCCGGATGCAAACCGGGCTACCAGTGCTCGGTGCCCGGCTCGCCCTTCCAGGGGCCGACGAGGTCGGGCGTGATCCAGCCGCCGTAGAAGGGGCCGGGCTGGGGAATCACCCGCGCATCGCCCACGAAGCACGCGTCGACGCGCCCCGCGAAGATCGCGACGTGGCCCGCGAGGGCCTCGAAGGGCGCGAGCGGCTCGTCGTAGCCCCAGGCGGCGCGTTCGGCGCGGGCGTTCCCGGCGTCGATGTGGAAGTAGCGCGCGGCCCCCTTCCATTCGCAGAGGGAGCTTCCGCCGGCGGGCACCAGGCAGTCCTTCTGGACGTCGCGCACGGGGAGGTAATAGGTGGCAGGACTCGCGGTCTCACAGATGCGCAGCGCGTCGTGCGTTTCGGCCACGATCTGCCCGGCGAACTCGACGCGCACGGACTTCCCCACGCGCTCGAGGCGCGGAGGTCGCGGGTAGTCCCAGACCGACTCCTGGCCCGGACCCGGGACCTCGGCATGTTCCGGGCGACCGCGCGGGACGCTGCGCCAGTAGGCGACCTGACGTCGCTGTTCGTCGTCGAGCGCGCTCATGACCCGACCCTAGGTCCGGACACGAGCGCGGCCAGTTCGTCGACCCGCGGGCAAAGCTCGTCGGCGCCGGCGTCCTCCAACTCGTCGCGGCTGCCGTAGCCCCAGAGGACGCCGACCATGCGCGCACCGACGGCATGCGCGCCCCGGACGTCGTGGTGGCGGTCGCCGACCATCACGCAGTGCCGGGCACCCTGGCCCTGCTCGGCCAGGATGTGCGCGAGCAGCTCGGCCTTGTCGGCGAGGCGTCCGTCCAGTGTGCTGCCGTAGACGCGATCGAAATGCGGGTCCAGATCGAAGTGGGCGACGATGCGTTCGGCGAAGGTCGCGGGCTTCGAGGTCGCCACGACGGTGCGCACGCCCTGGGCGCGCAGCTGGGCGAGCTGGGCCGGGATTCCGTCATAGACCCGGTTCTCTTGCCAGCCGACGCGATCGAAGCGTTCGCGGTAGGCGTCGATCGCGCGTGCGATCCGGGGCTCGGACGGCTCGGCGAGGTGTCGCGCAAAGACATCCGGGAGCGTCGTTCCGATCTCCCCGCGCAGGATGGACTCGGCCGGCGCCGGGTCGCCGAGCGCGCGGAAGGCGTGGGTCAGGCTCTTGACGATCCCCTCGGCCGAATCGGTGAGGGTGCCGTCGAGATCGAAGAGGACGAGTGCCGGGGGAGCGGGCAAGCGCGACTCCGGGTGGGCGCGGTAGAGTAGGGCCCGCTCTGGCTGCCGGCATACGCCGGTCCCGCTCCGGAGTCCTTTCCCTCCTCCCGAGTTCCCTGTCCCGAGCCTGGCGGCCCTGCCGCCCAGCAGTCGTCCGCGTCCGCGGCGATCCCGCGAACGGAGATTCCCGTGTCCCAAACCTACGTCGACCTCGCGACGGCGCGAGACCAGTCCGGCCTGCGCGTGGTCCTGACCCAGGGCGTGCCCGGGCCGTGGGGCGAGGCCGCGAAGGGCGTACTCCACGCGAAGGGCCTCGCCTTCACGCGGGTGGCCCAACAGGGCGGTGCCGACAACGACGCGCTCTTCGCGTGGACGGGGCACCGCAACGCCCCCGTCGTCGTCTTCGACGAGCAGCCGCCGCGGACCGGGTGGTCCGAGATCCTGTGGCTCGCGGAGCACCTGGCCCCCGAACCCTCGCTGCTCCCGGACGCCTCCGAAGACCGCGTCGCCTGCTACGGACTCTCCCATCTCTTGATGGGGGAGGGCGGCTTCGGCTGGTGCCGTCGCCTCATGATGTTCCACGGCCTGATGGACGCCGAGGGGAAGCTGCCCGAGGCCCTGCAGCCGACGCTCGGGCGGATGGTCGTCCAGTACGGCTACAGTCGCGCCGCTGCTGAGGTCGCCGAGCGACGGGTGGTCGAGATCCTCGGTCTGCTCTCGGACCGACTGGCCGCCCAGCGGGCCGCCGGCCGCGACTTCCTGGTGGGCGACCGACTCTCGGCTCTCGACATCTATTGGGCGGCGATGGCAGCGCTGGTCGCGCCGCTGCCGCCCGACGTGTGCGCCATGCCCGACATGCTGCGCGCCAGCTACCAGAACACGGGTGACCGGATCGCCAAGGCCGTCGATCCGGAGCTGCTCGCCCACCGCGATCGCATCTACCGGGATCACCTCGAGTTCCCGCTCTCCCTCTAGCCCGAGCGCACGCATGGAAGAACCCAGAAAAGATCTCCGCAACGTCGCGATCATCGCCCACGTCGATCACGGCAAGACCACGCTCGTCGACGGGCTGCTGCGCGCCACGGGCGCGTTTCGCGAGAACCAGGAAGTCGCCGAGCGGGTCATGGACTCGGAAGACCTGGAGCGCGAGCGCGGCATCACGATTCACGCGAAGGACACCTGCGTCGAGTTCGAAGGCGTCCAGATCCACCTCGTCGACACGCCGGGCCACGCCGACTTCGGGGGCGAGGTCGAGCGCGTCCTGTCGATGGTCGACGCGGTGCTCCTGGTGGTCGACTCGGTCGAAGGCGTCATGCCCCAGACCCGCTTCGTCGTCGGTAAGGCCCTCGCTCATGGGCTGCGCCCGGTGCTGGTGGTCAACAAGATCGACCGCCCCGAAGAGCGCGCTCAGGCGGTGGTGGACGAGGTCTTCGATCTGCTGGTCGACCTCGGGGCCAGCGACGAACAGCTCGACTTCCCGGTGGTCTACGCCTCGGCGAAGCAGGGTACGGCGACCCTCGATGTCGACAACCCCGGAACGGATCTGCGGCCGCTGCTCGATACGCTGATCGCCCAGGTGCCCGCGCCGGTGGTCGATACCGAGGCGCCGCTCCAGTTCCAGGCCGTCACCCTCGGCTACGACAGCTACCTGGGCCGGCTGGTCATCGGGCGCGTGTCCCGCGGACGCCTCGTGCGCGGCGAGAGCGTCGCCCGCGTCGCGGAGGACGGCAGCTCGGAGCGCTTCCGCGTGACGAAGCTGCTGGGCGCGCGCGGCCTGGAGCGCGTGGAGCTCGAGGAGGCGGGGGCCGGCGAGCTCGCGGTCCTCGCGGGTGTCGACTCGATCGAGATCGGCGACACGGTCTGCGCCCCGGATGCGCTCGAGCCGCTTCCGCGCATCTCGGTGGACCCGCCCACCGTGCGCGTACACTTCTCCGCGAACACCTCGCCCCTGGCCGGACGCGAAGGACGCTTCCTCACCAGCCGTCAGATCGACGAGCGCCTGCAGCGCGAAGCGCTCGGCAACGTCTCGATCTCGGTGGAGGAGTCGGACACGCCCGAGACCTTCCTCGTGGCCGGACGCGGAGAACTTCAGCTCGCCGTGCTGATCGAGACGATGCGGCGCGAGGGCTACGAGTTCAACGTGTCGCGTCCCGAGATCATCGCCCGCGAGATCGACGGCCAGCGCAGCGAGCCCGTCGAGGACGTGGTGATCGAGACGCCCGAAACCGCGGCCGGCTCGGTGATGGAGAAGCTCGCCCAGCGCCGCGGTCGTATGGAGAGCATGGAGCAGCGCGGCGACCGCGTGCGTCTCCAGTTCGTGGTGCCGAGTCGCGGGCTCTTCGGCTACCGGAACGAGTTCCTCTCGGACACGCGGGGCGAGGGCGTCCTGCACCGCACCGTGCGCGGCTATGAACCGTGGGCCGGGGATCTCTCGAGCCGCGGGGTCGGCGCGATCGTCGCCACCGACGCGGGAAAGACGACGGCCTACAGCCTGTTCAGCATCCAGGAGCGGGCCACGCTGTTCGTGACCTCGGGCGAGCCCGTCTACGAGGGACAGGTGGTCGGTGAGAATCGCCGCCGCGGCGACATGAACGTGAACGTCGTGCGCGCGAAGAAGCTCACCAACATCCGCGCCGCGGGGAAGGACGACGCCACGATCCTGACGCCGCCGCGGAAGGTCGAGATCGAGTGGGCCCTCGAGTGGATGGAAGACGACGAGCTCCTCGAGGTGACGCCCAGCACGCTGCGCCTGCGCAAGCGGATCCTGTCTCGGAGTCACCGCAAGCGCTGAGCCGCGCCCGTCTCGCTTCCCGGGTCCGGAGTGCTCGTCTGCGCCAGCGGTGGACCGATCCCGGGGATCGGCGCGCCTTCCGACTGGGCCGGTGGATCGATCCCGAGCAGCGCGCTCACGGTGGCGGCGACATCGATCATCGCAGCCGGGCCGAGCGTCTCGCCGGGTGCGACGCCCCGTCCCAGCGCGAGCAGGATGCCCTGCATGTCGGGCTCGCTGGCGCGGTAGCCGTGGAGTCCGCGGCGGCGACCGAGCAGGTCGCCCACGGTTGCGAGTAGCCCTCCGCGGCGGAAGGTATACGGCGGCGTCGCCTGCACGATCAGATCCCCACTGCGACGCGGGTGGGTCAGCCGCAGGGCGCGGGGAAACGCGGCGCGTCGATGGACGGTCGCACCGGCGAGGCCTTCGAGTGCGGCCTCGGCGCGCGCGACCGCATCGGTCTCCTCGAAGAACAGGTGGGCGACCGCGGCACCCGTTTCGATGCGCGCTTCCACGCCGGCGGACGACAGCGTCTCGCCCAGGGGAATCGTGTGCTCGGCGGTCGTCATGCCGTGATCGCTCACCACCAACAGCGTGGTGTGGGGCCAGGCGTTCCGCGCATCCAGCGCTGCCAGCAGGCGCGCGAGGTGGGCGTCCTGCTCCGACAAGCTCTCGACCACCGCGGGGTGGTCGGGGCCGTGGCTGTGCCCCACGCGGTCGGCGCCATGCCACCAGGAGAGGATCAGGCGGGGGCGTTCGGCCGCCGGAAGCGCCAGCCAGGCGAGGATCTGGCGGACCTTCTCGGCTTCGCCGATTCCGCTGTCGAAGGGCGCGCGCCGGTGGCGGGCGCCGACGCCGCGCCAGTCGGTTTCCGAACCGACCCAGAAAAAGGTGGCGGCCGGCACCCCTTGCCGTTCCGCGGCGGCCCAGAGCGGCTCGGCCTCGATCCAGCTCGCATCGTTCGCGTAGTCGAAACGGCCCCGCGCCGGGTCCCAGAACACGTTGTCGACGATCCCGTGGACGTCGGGATAGGTGCCCGTCGCGAGCGACACGTGTCCCGGAAACGTGCTCGACGGATAGACGGGCACCAGCGCTTCGGCCCGGGCGCCCTGCCGCGCCATGCGACCCAGCGCCGGGAAGGACGCCCGCTCGAGGTAGTCGTGACGCACGCCGTCGAGGGAGATCACGATCACCGTGGGCTCGAGCGGCGCCTCGGAGTCGGCGGCCCAGGCGCCCGCACTCGTCCACCACAGGAGGGCTGCCAGGAGCGCAGCGCGGCTGCTCATGCACGCAACGCGGGCGCGGCGACGAGCAAGGCCAGGGCCGAGGGCCCGTCATCGATCTCACCGGAGAGGGCCATGCGGTGGAGCTCGTCGAAGGACCAGAGCTCGATCTCCATCTGCTCCGTGTTCTCGCGGCGCAGCGTGCCGTCGTCGCTCAGGTCGCGCGCCAGCAACACATGGAACTGCTCGTTGCTGATGCCGGGGCTCCCGGAGAAGGTTGCGAGCTCCTGCCACTGCTGGGCGCGGTAGCCGGTTTCCTCTTCGAGTTCGCGCGCGCCCGCCGTCAGCGGCGCGTCTCCATCGAGGCTGCCTGCCGGGCACTCGAGCAGGGTGCGACCGAGCGTGTGCCGGTAGACGCGCTCCATCACGACTCGTCCATCGGCGAGCACCGGGACGACGACGACGTAGCCCCCGTGGTCGACCCAGGTGTAGGTGATGTCGTCCCCGTTCGGGAGGGTGATGTCGTCCTGCTGCAAGCGGAACCACGCGCTCTCGAAGAGCGTGCGTGAGTGCCGTATGCGCCAACCGGCGTCGTCCCCCGACATCGCGCGCAGTGTAGCGGGCGGCGGCGGTGGACTTCGCGCTCAGGGCGAGGGCGGGCGCTCGAGTTCCCAGCCGAGGAAGGTGCGCAGATCGTCCGCCGCGTCCGCGGCCTGGCGTCGAACGAGTTCGCTCGGGTCGAAGAGCGCGATCTGGACCTGACGCCGGACGCGTCCCGGGTCGAGGCGGCCGAAGCGGCGTGCCAGGTGGGCGAAACCGACGATGGCCCCGGCCCGCACGCCCGCGCTGCGATGGCGCGCCAGCTCGATGCAGCAGCTCTGCGCCCACTCCCAGGGCTCGGCCTGGGCTCCGATCTCGCTCGCCAGGTCGGCCAATTCGCGAGGATCGTCGCGCTCGATGGCGTCCTCGATGCGTGCGCGGAAAGCGGCAGCGGTGGCGTCGGGCGGCACGCGCGAACCCTAGCGCGTCGGCCCGCTCCGTCGGGCCGACGGCGCCCCGCCGCTCGCGAGAATGGGGGACGCGTGACGGCGGTCACGCGCCGGGGATCGGGCCGGTTCGATGCAGGGTGCATGGGGACACGCATTCGTACGGTAATCGACACGGAATTCGAGGCGGGATCGGTGCACGGGAAGGGCAAGATCCGAAACGTCGCAGAGGGGGGCGCGTTCGTGGGCACTTCCCAGGTACCCGACCAAGGGGATCTGGTGGTGCTCTCGTTTCGCGACGGTCGCGGGGGGCGACTCGACGTCTCCGGGCTCGTCTGGTGGACGACGTCCGAAGCACCCGGCGCGCACACGCGCCCGGGCTTCGGCGTCCGTCTGCTCGACGACGACCCGGACTACGAGCGCTTCGTCGAGAGTCTTCGCTAACCGCCGGGCGCCCGGTCGGGCGTTCGCTCACGCGCCGCGGTAGTCGCGGATGCGCCTGCGGCGCCACGCCAGCCGGAAGCGGGCGAGCTGTCGCTCGAGCCAGGGCGCGCGGCGACGTTCGTCCGGCTTCCCGGGTCGGCGCACGGTGGTCCACTCGCCTTCGACGATGCGCTCTTCGCCGTCGGGCAGGAGCACGCGGAAGCGACGCGTCGGATCCAGGACTGCCGCGACGTCGCTGATGCGCACCGGCATGCTGCGTCGAACCTCGTCGGCGATCGTCTGGAGGCGGGGGGAGCGATCGAAGCGGCCCGGCTCGGCCTCGCGGATCTCGAGCCACAGGCCGCCGCCTTCGGCGACCACGTCGAGCACCGCGCCCAGCCGGTCCGGGCGATCGTCGTCGCCCAGCCCGCCGCCCAGCCAGAGGCAGCGGTAGTCGCGACAGATCGATGGACGCGTCGCATAGATGCCGCAGCCGCCCTCGGGCCGCTGGTGGAGGCAGCGCACGCCGCCGAGCTTCTCGAGCGCGTCGACGCGCAGGACTTCGCAGCAGAGCGAACAGGAGCCGCAGGAGCGGTCGGTGCTCAACGCCGCGACCAGCGGATCGCGGCCCAGGCGATCGGCGCCAGAGCGAAGAGCAGGAGCAGGGGGAAGAGCTGCAGGGCGCGGCGCTGGGCCACCAGCAGCTCGGGGTAGTGCTCGCGGCTGGCGCTCGTGGCGTCGACCAGGTCGTCGCCCGTCCCGCCATCGTCGCTGCGGTTCGCGCCGTGGGAGTAGATGTGCGCGGCGTCGGCCGTCGCGTTGGGTTCGTAGTGGTAGGGCGTTCCCCAGGCGTCGACGGGCACGCCGCCGGACTGGGCCACCCCAGGCGCGTAGAGGCGCGCGGCGACGCCGAGGGTGTTGCGGTCCCGCGGGCGCTCACCGGTCGTGGCCTGGTGCCGTTCGACGGCGACTTGCAGGCGCTCGAGATCGCGCAGTACGAGGCGCGCGTTGCCTTCGGCGCGCGCACTCCCCGCGCTGAACACGAACACGCAGGCGAGAGCGCACGCGCCGGTGAAGCGGCTCACGCGGCGTCAGTCTCCGGCTTCGACCACGATCGTGCCGCGGTGCACCGGGTCCTTTCCGTAGGCGTAGGGGAACTCGCCGGGGAAGGGGAAGCGCAGGTGCCAGCCCTTCCCGGGGGCGAGGCTCGGGCTCTGGAAAGCGTTCTCGTCGCCGACGACCTGGTGGGTCTCGGTGTCCTGATTGTCGAAGTGGACGGTCTGGCCCTTCTCGAGGGTCAGGCGCGACGGCGAGGGGCCGGCCGGTCCGAGCCGGACCGTCGGACCGTGGGCCTCGGCGGTCGAGGCGGCGAGCAGGGTGAGCGCGAACAACACACTGGGGAACGCACGGCGAAGAGAAGACATCAGAGGCTCCGGTTCAGGCGAAACGTTGGAAGAGGAAGAGCGCGACCATCGACAGGGTGAGGGCGAGCTTGGCGGCGCTGCCGACCGCCATGCCGAGCCAGGTGGCGAAACCGACCTTGCCAGCGCGCTCGAGGTCACCGCGCGCGGTGTACTCCCCGATCACGGCACCGATGAAGGGGCCGAGCAGGATCCCGGGCAGGCCGAAGAAGAGCCCGACGAGGGCGCCCACGGCCGCGCCGATGAGTGCGTTGCGATGCGCCCCCGCGCGCTGGGCGCCGAGGGCGCTCGCCGCGAAGTCGACCGAGTAGGTGAGCACGGCCAGGACCGCGAGGACCGCCAGCGTGCCCTGGCCCACGTAGGCGAAGCCGTCGATCCAGGCGCCCAGAGCGAGGCCGCCGAACACCAGCACCGCGCCGGGCAGGCCGGGGAGCACGGCGCCGGCGATCCCGACGGCCACCAGCAGCACGACGACGATCCAGAGCAGGAGAATCGGCTCCACGTCGCGGAACCTAGCGCGGCGTCCGAAGCGGCGGCATGCGGGCAGGACCCGTACTCTGCGGTCGATGACCCCGACCGCACCCCCGCCGGGCTGGAGTGCCGAGAAGATGGCGGCCCTCGGCGCGCTCCACGCCGAGTCCGAAGGCCGCGGCGAACTCGAGCCGCTCCTCGCGACGCTGGTCGCGGAACCCGAGTACGAGTTCTATCCCGCCCGGCTGCGGATGCGCGGCGGGGACACGGTGCGGCGCTTCTACACCCAGTTCTGCGAGCGGTTCCTGCCGATGCGCGAGGACGTTCGATTGGTCGCCGAGTGGGTGAGCGAGCAGTCGGTGGCGCAGGAGTACGAGATCTCCTTGCGCACCGAGGCAGGGGTCGAGCACTTCCACGTGGTCGGCATCCTGTGGGCCGATGGCGACAAGCTGGGCGGCGAGCGCGTCTACGCGAGCGAGCGTTTCGTCGAGCTGATGACGGGCCCGCTGTTCCAGGAACTCGAGCCGATCCCGTAGGCCGATCCAAGCGCGTTTCGGGATCCGGGCCCGCAGCGGGGCCCTACGATTCGAGCAGGCGCAGGATCTCGTCGGTCTCGGGGAAGCGTCCCTCGGCCTGCTTCGAGAACACGAGTCGCTCGCCGTCGCGCACCTCGAAGTCTCCGACCTTGCCGGGAATCAGGGTCGTCTCGACGTCCAGGGACTCCTGCAGCGCGGCCGCCAAACTGGTGGCCTGGGGCAGGTAGTTTCAACGCGCGCAGTAGGTGATCGAGAGGGGTCGGCCCATGACGGTCTCCGCTTGGGGTTCAGAGCTTTTCGAGAGCTTCGCGCACGTGGGGAATGCGTTCCATCCCGTAGAAGAGCTCGTTGCCGACCAGGAAACTCGGCACGCCGAACACGCCCGCCTCGTGCGCCCATTCTTCCAGCCGTGCGTACTCGGCCCGTCCGGCGCCCTCGAGGAACGACGGAAAGCCCGCCGCGTCCAGACCGACCGAAGACAGCAGCTGGCACAGGACGTCGAGATCGCCGAGATCGAGGCTCCGCCGCCAGAACCGATCGAAGAGCGCGTCATGGAAGGCGCGCGGATCGCCCTGACGGCGGGCGTAGAGGAACGCGACGTGGGCGTCCGCGCTGTCGACCGGCGCAGGCGGCGGCACGAGCGGGAGTCCGCGACGCGTCGCTTCGCGTTTGCAGTCCCGCAGGACGTAGCGGGCGCGTCGACGCCGGGCGGGCGCATCGCGGTCGGTGGCCATCGCGTCCGGAGACGGGCTCGCGAACTCGGCGTCGGACAGCGTGTAGGGGAGCAGCACCAGTTCGGCGCCGCATTCCGTCTCGAGCGCACGGGCGTCCGCCTGGACCAGATACGCGTAGGGGCTCTTGTAGTCGAAGAAATGGATGACGCGCATCGGTGTCAACCAGGCTAGCAGGCAGCGTTCCTTCCGGGCGCGCGCCGCTGCCGAGGGTTCAAGTCCACGAGAACCAGAGCGCCAGCGCTCCCAGCCCGCCCACGAGCTGGAGGGCGATGCCCGGACCGATGCTGAGCGAGCGTTCGCGGATCACGCCGAGGGCGAGCCCGCCCAGGAGCGCCGAGCTCGCGACGAACGCGAGCATCTCCCGGGAGCTCAGGCCGAGTTGCTCGAGACCCGTCCCGAAGAAGGTCGGGATCGAGAACGCCGAGGTCACCGCCGCGTAGGCGAGGGCGGACACCCAGGTCGCCCGCGACAACCACCAGGGACCGCCCGGATGCTGGACGGGCTCGTCGACCGAGAGCATCCCGTGCACCAGTCCGCGGAACCAGACTTCCGCCGCGGTCAGGGTCAGCGCCCCTGCGACCAGGGCAGCGAGGATCTCCAGGGGCGTGTCGCCGATCGTGAGCGGCGTCCAGCCGCGGACCGGCAGCGCACAGAGGAAGACGGCGGGCGCGAGCCAGGCCCAGCGTCCGGGCGCCGGTGCGCGCCAGCCGAACACCCAGGGCCGCCAGCGGGCGGCGGCGCGCGTGGCGACCGTGCCGATCGCGAGGGCGAGGAGTCCGATCTTCCCCAGCTCGAAGGCCGGGCTGTAGGCCGGGTCGGCGGCGCCGATGCCTTCGAGGGAAGGCAACGCCGCGGCGAGGGGCCAGAAGCCGAGGAACATGATGCCGACCGCGAAGGCCGTGATCATGCGGCCCAGCCGCGACCACCGACTCGGCCGCTCGTAGGCCCGGGAGAGGATCTCGAGCACCTCCGCCGACGCGAGCTGGGTGCCGCGGGGGCGCGGCGAACCGCCGATGTCCTGGGAGCCGCCCCAGCGCTTGCCGACCGGGCGTCCGTCGACGGCCGGGTCGATGCGGTTCAGCAGCGCGTAGGCCGGCTCGAGGTCCGGGCCGGCCAGCGAGTTCACGCGCCGCAGGGTGTAGACCCCGGGCTGGTTCTCGAGGGCGATCACGCTGAGCTGGTCGCCCCAGCGCGTCTTCAGCAGCTGCTCGACGGTGTAGATTCCCGAGCGATCCCGGCACACCACGGCCACGCTGCCCGGGGCGATCTC
Organism: Myxococcota bacterium; assembly: GCA_039030075.1. Classification (NCBI taxonomy): domain Bacteria; kingdom Pseudomonadati; phylum Myxococcota; species Myxococcota bacterium. Next base: position 161,935 of record JBCCEW010000008.1, read on the forward strand.
GACGTGACCATAGATCTCCTCGACGCGCGTGTAGTCGCCGAAGTCTTCGCCCTGATAGACCATCGCGTCGACGGCGCGCAGCATCTCGAGCGTGTAGCTGGTGGGATCCTTGCGGTTCCAGGCGCCGGCCTGCCGGAGCGCTTTCTCGCGGGCCACGAGGGCGTCGACGTTGCGCTGGGCCGCCGCCAGGGAGTGGCTCGGCAGGCCGCACCACTGGGCCAGGCTGAGACCGTTGGCGTCGATCGCACCCTCGAAGCGCAGCAGCGGGAGCAGGACGTCGCGGGCTTCGGGCCGCAGCTCGCGCACCCGACGGTGGTTCAGCAGACACCACAGCGCGAGGATCGTGTCGAGATCCGGGTCGTTGGCGTAGAGGGTCCAATCGCCCGAGCCGAGATCGAGCCCGCTCGCCACGAGCAGCAGCGCCTGTTCGCAGGTCGCCAGGGTGAAGAGGCGCTCGCAGCCGGCGTGGTGGTCGAGGTTGTAGAGCTGGCGATCGGTGTCGAGCAGCGGTCCGAAGCTGCCCGCGCCGTCCAGCAGGATCACCCGCTCGCCGAGGGCGCCCGCGTCCGAGCGCGAAGCCGCCATTTCCGGGTCGAGGATCACCCGTAGCCGCGGCGCCTCGTCACAGACCAGCGCGCGGTCGCCTTCCTTCTCCCGGATCGCATAGCGCTCAGGGATCTCGGAAGCGGGCTGCGGCGCCTTTGCCAGCGGGGCCGGAGCACCGGTGGCGCGGGCGGGCCGAAGCACCGGTTGGAGCGGGGGATCCGCCATGCCGAAGTCGACTCCTGCTCGAACCCGAATCCCGGAAAGCGTGCGCCCCGGCCGTCCCTGCGGCAAGGGGGGCGTGGGAGGATCCGGGCGCCTGGAAACCGAACTGGGGCGAAAATGACGCGATTCCGGCACGTTCAGCCCTCCCCGCTGCGCTCCTTTCGGTGCTCGGGGAGGCCTCCGCCGAGCGGCAGGCTCCCGAGCGCCTGGGACGCCCAGGTGTGGTCCTCGGGGAGGACCCCGCCCGGCTCGTCGAGGGAGCTCGTCGTGACGTCGATCTCATCGGGCCGTCGCGCATCGCGAAACGTGAGCTGGGTCCCGCAATTCGCGCAGAAATCCCGCACCGCGTGAGACGAAGAGGCGTAGCCCCGGGGCTCCCCGGCGGTCCAGCTGAAGGCGGTGCCGGCGGCCGTGAACCACGCGACACAGGCCGACCCGGTGGTCCCGCGGCAGCTGCGGCAGTGGCAGTAGGTGCGGGAGCGGAAGGGCGGGCGGACGGCGTAGCGCACTGCGCCGCAGAAACAGCCGCCCGTGCGTCCGGCGTCGCTCAGGACGCGAAGGTCCCGCGGATCCGCTCGATCGCGGTTTCGACGTTCTCGCGCGAGTTGAACGCCGAGATCCGGATGTAGCCCTCGCCGGCCGCGCCGAAGCCGCTGCCCGGGGTGCACACCACGTGGGCGCGCTCGAGCAAACGGTCGAAGGCGCCCCAGCTCGAAAGGCCTTCCGGGGTCTCGACCCAGACGTAGGGCGCGTGCTCGCCGCCGAAGCACGTGAAGCCCGCGGCACCGAGGCCGCTGCGCAGGGCCTCGGCGTTCGCCATGTAGTAAGCGACCTGTTCGCCGGTCTGTTTCGCGCCTTCCGGCGTGAAGACGGCGGCAGCCGCCCGCTGGATCACGTAGGGCACGCTGTTGAACTTCGTGGCGTGCCGACGCGACCACAGCCCGTGGAGAGACACGCGTTCGCCGCCCGCGGTGCTGCCGCTGAGGGCCTTCGGCACGACCGTGTACGCACAGCGCACGCCGGTGAAGCCCGCGCGCTTCGAGAAGCTGCGCATCTCGATCGCGCACTCGCGCGCTCCCTCGATCTCATAGATCGAGCGCGGCAGGGACGGATCCTGGATGAACGCGTCGTAGGCCGCGTCGAAGATCAGCACGGCGTCGTGCTCGCGCGCCCAGGCCACCCAGGCTTCGAGGTTCGCACGGCTCGCGACGGCGCCGGTCGGGTTGTTCGGCGAGCAGAGGTAGGCGAGGTCGACGCGCTCGGCCGGCGGGCCCGGCATGAAGCCGTTCTCTGCCGTGGCGGGCAGGTAGTGGATGCCCGCGTAGCGCCCGTCGGCGTCGGCCTCGCCGGTGCGGCCGGCCATGACGTTGGTGTCGACGTAGACCGGATACACCGGGTCGGTGACGGCGAAGGAGCAGTCGCCCGCGAAGATCTCCTGGATGTTCCCGCTGTCCTGCTTGCTGCCGTCGGAGACGAAGATCTCGTCGGCGTCGATCGCCACGCCGCGCGCGGCGAAGTCGTGCTCGCGGATGGCCTCGACCAGGAAGTCGTAGCCGTTCTCCGGGCCGTAGCCGCGGAACCCGTCGGCCGTCCCGAACTCGCGGCTCGCCTCGCGGAGGGCTTCGACGATCGCCGGCGCGAGGGGCAAGGTGACGTCGCCGATCCCCAGCCGAATCACCGCCGCATCCGGGTTGGCGTCGCCGAAGGCCTTCACCCGTCGCCCGATCTCGGGGAAGAGGTAACCGGCCTGCAGTTTCTGGTAGTGCTCGTTGATGCGTGCCATGAGGATTCCGAAGCTAGGAGAAGCAGGGATCGACCGCATCCGTCTTCGACGGTGCGGGGAGCTGAGGAAGCCGACCTTCGTACCGCGCTACTGCCGCGCCGGCGCGAACACCTCGAGCAGGTTCTCGTCGAAGCCGGGCTGCCCGTCGGGGCGGAACGGCTGGATGCAGACGTGGTCGGCGCCCGCGTCGTGGTGTTCCTGGATCCGGTTCGCAATCGCCTTCTCGTCGCCCCAGGCGACGATCGCGTCGACGAGGCGGTCGCTGCCCCCGTTCTCGAAGTCGGCGTCTTAGAAGCCGAGCCCCTTCAAGTTGTTGTGATAGTTGGGGAGAACCGTGTAGGTCTGCATCTGGGCCCGGGCCAGGGCGCGCGCCTTGGTGGCGTCGGTCTCGAGCAGCACCATCTGCTCGGGGCACAGCAGCGGCTTCGTGCCGAGGATCTCTCGGGCGCGGGCGGTGTGCTCGGGTGTGGTGAAGTAGGGGTGGGCGCCCGCGGCGGCATCGCGCGCCAGGCCGAGCATGTTCTTGCGGAGCGCCGCGAGGACCACAGGAGCCGGTTCCTTCGGCTCGGGTCCGCGGTAGAGCGCGCTGTCCATGCCTTCGAGGTAGTTCCGCATGGTCGTGACCGGCTTGCCGTACTCGTGCTTGCGCAGCCCCGCGACCATGGGCGCATGGGAAACGCCGAGTCCCATCAGGAACCGGCCGCCGGTGGCTTCGCCCAGCGTTTCGCGGATCGAGCGCATCAGCATGGGGTCGCGCGCGTAGATGTTGGCGATCCCCGTCGCGAACTTGAGCGTTTCGGTCTGGCCGGCGAGGTAGCCGATCAAGGCGAAGGGGTCGCGTCCGACGGCCTCGGGCAGCCACAGCGCGCCGTAGCCCCATTCTTCGAGTCGCCCCGCGAACTCGATGGCCTGGGGGGCCGGAAGGTGGTCGAGCCAGGTCCAAACGCCGAGTTTGCCGAGGTCCATCGGGGGTTCTCCTTTGCGGGATGGATCGCGCAAGGTAGCCCTTCACGTCGGCCGGGCCCGTCGGTTCCTCTAGACTGGCGGCGACGCGAGGGCGAGGGTCCACGGCGCGCCGCCTCGCGGCTCCTGTCGGTCGTCTCGACCGGTAGGAGCGGGAGGAGGGATGGAGCCGCGCACGAAGACGGTGCTGGGGATCGCCGCCGCGGCGGCCCTGCTGTCGGCGCCGCTCGGCTGGGTGGTCACCGACCATCTCGAGCAGGACAACGACTTCTGCAACGCCTGTCACGTCGATGCGACGACTCCCCTTCACATCGACGTCCGAGCGCGCTTCGATGGACGCCCGGCCGCCGACCTCGCGTCCGTGCACGCCGCGACCGAGGTCGAGGGGCGGGACGACCCTGCCTTTCGCTGCATCGACTGCCATGGCGGCGTCAGCTTCGTGGGTCGTGCCCGCGTGAAAGCGTTGGCGGCGAAGGACACCTTCTGGTACGTCGTCGGTCACTTCGAGGAGCCGAAGGGCATGCGCTGGCCGCTCTGGGACGAAGACTGTCGCCAATGCCACGCTCGTTTCGACGAGTCGCCGGGCGCTGCCTGGGAATCCACCCGATTCCACCAGGTGCCGCTCCACAACGTCGACCTCGGGGTCGACTGCGTCGAGTGTCACCTGGTTCACGAGCCCGGCGGCAACGCCGACGCCCACTTCCTTCACGCCGAACCCGTGCGCGCGCAGTGTGCGCGTTGCCACGAGGAATTCGCCGGCACGGTTCCGCCCGGAGCCTGAGCCGACACATCGGAGGGTCCCCATGTCACTGCTTCGGATCGCTGCCTTCGCCGTTGCGTTTTGCTGGCCCCTGGTCGGGGCCGCGTACCCGGGTGGCACTCCCACGTCCCAGACCGATGCGGCGCCCTACTGCGCCGGCTGTCACGCCTCGCGCAGCGCCGATGCGCTCGGCGGTGGCGAACGTGCCGAGAAGGAAGTCGCCGAGCGGAAGCACGTGTCGGTGATCTTGTCGGGGCAGGGCGGCTACGAGCAGCTCACAGAGCAGGACCGTCAGACGCTCGCCGATCAGATCCGAGCCCTCGATGCGGCTTCCACGGTCTCTCTGAAGGCGCCGAAGACGGTGAAGCCCGGTCAGACCTTCCAGGTGCAGGTGATGGTCACGGGGGGCGCGGGCCCGGTGGTCGGAGTTGCGCTCGTCGATCGCGCCCACCGCTGGTATGCGCGGCCGGCACCCTCGGCGGGGTGGGTGGTCGTGGCGCCGCCCGAGATCACCGGTGCCGACGGCCAGCCCCGCAGCGGTTGGCTCGAGAAGCGCCCGGCCGACGCCGGTCGGAATCTCTCCTACGTGAACATTCCCGACGTCGCCTCCGACGCCGCCGCAGGGACCTGGGGTTCGGCCCAGGTGGTGTTCACCCTGCGCGCGCCGGATCGTGCGGGCAGCTACCCGCTGTCGGCGGCCTACTTCTACGGCACCGAGAAGTCGACGCTGCTCGGCTATACGACCAACGCCCTCGGCTACAAGGTCGTCCGCGGCGGACTCGCCGGTGGGTCGGGTCGCGTGATGTTCGCGCCCGTCGAAGCAATCGAAGTGAAGTAGCCGGAGGCTTCGCCGGCGCGCGCCGGCAGGTCAGTCGTGGGTCGGGAACTCGCCGGCACGCAACCGCGTGAGGTAGGAGTCGAGTTCTCGCTTGACCACGCCCGAGAGCATCACGGCGCCGAAGAGGTTCGGAAAGGCCATCCCGAGGATCATCATGTCGCCGAAGTCGACGACCGCTTTGGCTTCGAAGATCGCTCCGAACACGGCAAACAAGAGAAACACGAGCTTGAAGACGCCGATCGAGCCCACCCCGAACAGGTGCGCCCAGCACTGCTCGCCGTAGTAGCTCCACGAGATCATGGTGCTGAACGCGAAGAGCACTGCGGTGAACGAGAGCAGCACCGGGAACCAGGGGAAGACCGTGGCGAACGCCCAGGACGTCATCTGGATCCCCTCGCCCGCGTCGGGCGCGGCGTAGGCGCCGGTCACGACGATCACGAGGCCGGTCATCGTGCAGACGATGATCGTGTCCACGAAGGGTTCGAGCAGCGCGACGATGCCCTCGCGCACGGGCTCTTCGGTGCGCGCGGCCGAATGGACGATCGCCGCCGAGCCGGTCCCGGCTTCGTTGCTGAAGGCCGCGCGGCGAAAGCCCTGGATGAGTACGCCGACGAGGCCACCGAAGCCCGCTTCGAGGGAGAAGGCTTCGCCCACGATCGTGCCGAGGCCGCTGGCCAGCGAACCCGCGTGGATCAAGAGGATCGAGAGGCCGCAGATCACGTACACGATGCACATCAGCGGCACGAGCGTCGCAGCGACCTCGCCGATCCGCTTGATGCCACCCACGATCACGAGGCCGACCAGGGCGGCGAGCGCGATGGCGAAGATCCAGTTGCCGGCAGTGCCCGCAAAGATCGGGAACACGCTCGCTACCTGCGCGTAGGCCTGGTTGCTCTGGTACATGTTGCCGCCGCCGAAGCTGCCGCCGATGCACATGATCGCGAAGATCACGCCGAGCCATTGGCCCAGTCGAACCCAGCCGAGTTCGGCGAGGCCGTCGCGCAGGTAGTGCATCGGGCCGCCCGACACGTGTCCGTCTTCGCGGGTGATCCGGTACTTCTGGCCCAGCGTGCACTCGGCGAACTTCGAACTCATGCCGAGGAAGCCGGCGAGCACCATCCAGAACACGGCGCCCGGACCGCCCACCGCGATCGCGAAGGCGACGCCGGCGATGTTGCCGAGGCCCACCGTTGCCGAGAGCGCCGCGGAGAGCGCCTGGAAGTGGGAGATCTCTCCGGTTTCGTCCGGGCCCGTGTAGCGACCGCGCACGCAGTCGAGGGCGTGACGGAATGCGCGGAAGTTCACGAACTGGAAGCGCAGAGTGAAGAACCCGGCGCCCAGGATCAGCCAGAGGACCACCAGCGGAACCGACGTCGAATCGGTCCAGAAGGCGACGTCGAAGAAGATCACCGCGTCGAGCGTTGTCACCACGACGTTGGTGAACAGGGCTTCGAGCCAGCCGACGATGGAGCCCATGGTCCCCCCTTTCTGGGATGGTGGGGGGTGGGGCGAAGCGCGGAAGGTACCTCAGGGGTCCATCGGCCGGCCCGTCGGTTGCGTTGAGCGCGGGCGTCGAGGGTCGCGTACCTTGCGCCCCCGCCATGAGCCAACCCACCGAAGCGTCCTCCCAAACCCTCTCGGAACACGATTCGAAGCAGCTACTCGCGGATTACGGGGTGCCGTTGGCTGCCGAACGCCTGGTCTCCGACGCGGACGCGGCGGCCGAAGCCGCCGAAGCCCTCGGCTACCCGGTCGTGCTCAAGCTCTGCGGCGCGGCTTTCGCCCACAAGACGGAGCGCGACGCCGTGCGGCTCGGGCTGAGCCATCGGGATGCCGTGCTGGAAGCGGCCCAGGAACTCCTGGCGTCGGTGCGGCCCGAGGACGGCGACGTCAGCCTGCTCGTTGCCGAGCAGGTGCGCGGCAGCCGCGAGCTGATCGCCGGCCTCGTGCGCGATCCCCAATTCGGTCCGTGCGTGATGCTCGGGGTGGGCGGCGTGCTGGCCGAGGTGCTCTCGGACGTGGTGTTCGCCGCGGCGCCGCTCGACGCCGCGACCGCCGACGCGCTTCCCGACGCCCTCGACTCGGCGGCGCTCTTCGCTCCGTTTCGCGGCGAGCCCGCGATCGATCGCAAGGCCCTGTCGGGTCTGCTGCTCGGGCTCTCGCGCCTCGCCGCCGAGCGCCCGGACGTGGTGTCGGTCGACCTCAACCCGCTGATCGTGCGCGACGGCGTGCCGCTGGCCGTCGACGCCCTCGTCGAGTTGGCACCGGGGGCGTCGGCACCCCCGTCTCGACCGCCGCGACCGAGCGACGCCGACGTCCTCGAGCGCTTCCGCCCGCTCTTCCACCCGAAGGGCATCGCCGTCGCCGGCGCTTCGACCCACCCGGGGAAGTTCGGCTTCGTCTCGCTGCACAACATTCGCCGCTTCGGCTACGAGGGCGCGCTGTTCCCGGTCAACCGCGACGGTGCCGAGGTGCTGGGCCAGCCGAGTGTGCGCGACATCTCGGAGATCCCCGACGGCGCCGCCGACCTGGTCTTCGTCTGTACCCCCTACCAGGCGAACATCGATCTCCTGAAGGCGTGTGCCGCGAAGGGCATCCGCGCGGCGTTCATCGCGAGCGGCGGCTACGGCGAAGCGGGAGAGGAGGGACGCGCGCGGCAGGAAGAGCTGGTGGCTCTCGCCGACGAGCTCGGTGTGCTGGTCGCCGGACCGAACGGGCAGGGCGTGATCTCGACGCCGGTCAAGATGTGCGCCCAGATCGTCGCGCCCTACCCGCCGCCGGGTCGGATCTCGGTCGCGAGCCAGAGCGGCAATCTCGTGTCCTCGTTCCTGAACTACGCGGTCGAGTCGGGCATCGGCATCAGCAAGGCGATCTCCTGTGGCAATTCAGCGCAGACGACCCTCGCCGACTATCTCGATTACTTTGCGGCCGATCCCGAGACCGACGTGGCGCTCACCTACCTGGAGGGTGTGCGTGACGGCGCGGGCTTCATCGAGTCGGCACGGGCCTTCACCGCGCGCAAGCCGCTGGTGATGGTGAAGGGGGGTGTCGCGAGCGAGGGCGCGCGTGCGGCGGCGAGCCACACCGGTTCCCTCGCGAGTGACGACCGCGTCTTCGACGGCGTCTGCCGTCAGCACGGCATCTGCCGCGCACCCACCGTCGAAGAGGCCTACGAGTGGGCGGCCACCTTCGCGACCCAGCCGCTGCCGACGGGACGTCGGGTGGTCGTGTTCACGACTGCCGGCGGTTGGGGCGTACTCGCCGCCGACGCCTGCGCCGAGGCGGGCCTCGAGCTGATCAAGTTGCCCGACGCGGTGCGCGAGAAGATCGACACGCTCGTCCCACCGCGCTGGAGCCGCAACAACCCGATCGATCTCGCGGGCGGCGAGACCCGCGACACGATTCCGGAAGTGCTCGACATCCTGTGCGCACACCCGGAGGTCGACGCCGTCATTCAGCTCGGGATCGGCATCCAGGCGGCTTCGGCCCACGTGCTGCGCAGCGGCGAGTTCTACCCGGAGCACGGACTCGAGCGGATCGTGGCCTTCCACGAACGTCAGGACCGGCGCTACGCGCAGGCGGCCCGCGAAGCGTCCGAGCGCCACGGGAAGCCGGTGCTCACCGCCACCGAGCTGGTCCACACCGATCGGCACTACGGAAACCCGGGTCCGCGCGGCGTCCTCGAAGAGGGACGCTTCTGCTACGCGAGCGCGCACCGCGCCATCCGCGCCCTGCGCGCGATGGTCGACTACGCCGAGTTCCGCCAGTCGCGCGGATAGGGACGCGCCCGGGCGGCGACGACAGGTGGTATGGTGCTCTCATCCAAGGGGAGGGAATGCCGTGCCGATGCTCTCGCACTTCGGAACGACGGGATTCGGTTCGCTGGGGCGGACGCTGGCGCACCTGGGGCTGCTGTTCGCCGGGGTGGTCCTCGCAGCGGGAAGCGCGCTCGCCGACGAGACCTGTCAGTCGCCCTACATGCCCAAGCTCTCGGGGCAGGAAGACTACGTCTACGTCTGGACCCTCGGCATCGAGGGGATGGGTGACGGCTCGGACAAGCTCGTCACGGTCGGCGCCAACCCGGCCCGACCCGACTACGGGAAGGTCGTGGCCTCGGCTTCGGTCGGCGGACGCCACGAGGCCCACCACGGCGGCTTCACCGACGACCGCCGGCACCTCTGGGTGGGCGGTCTGGACACGAGCCACATCTTCGTGTTCGACGTGGCGACGGATCCCGCGAAACCGCGGCTGGTGAAGACGATCGACGACTTCCCCGAAGCGACGGGCGGGGTCGTCGGACCGCACGGCTACTACGCGCTGCCCGGGCGCATGCTGATTCCGGCCCTGTCCAACGCCAAGGACCTCGGCGGCAAGACGGCCCTGGTCGAGTACTCGAACGAAGGGGAGTACATCCGCACGATCTGGATGCCCGAGGAAGCGCCCTACGGCTACGACGCCCGCGTGAACGCGACGCTCAACCGCCTGCTGACGTCGTCCTTCACCGGCCACGCGAACTACATGCGCAAGCTTCCCGAGCTGATGGGAGACGCAGAGGCGATGAAGCGCTTCGGCAACGAGGTGGTGGTCTGGGACTTCCACGCGCGCAAGCCGCTCCAGGTGCTGGAGATCCCGGGGGCGCCGCTCGAGATTCGCTGGGCGTTGGATCCGCGTCACGAGTACGCGTTCATCGAGGCCGCGCTGACGGGGAAGCTCTGGGGTGTGTTCCGCAAGCCCGACGGCAGCTTCGAGGCGGTCGAGGTCGCGGACATCGGTCCGCCCGAAGCGCAGCCGCTGCTGGCCGTCGACATCAGCATCTCGTCGGATGACAAGTTCCTCTTCGTCGACACCTTCATGGACGGCAAGGTTCGCGTCTTCGACATCGAGAACCCGCGCGCCCCGAAGCTGATCTACGAGCGCAAGATCGGCGCCCAGGTGAACATGGTGAGCCAGTCCTGGGACGGCAAGCGGATCTACTTCACGTCGTCACTGCTCGCGAACTGGGATGGTGTGGGTGGGAACGACGAGCAGTTCCTGCGCGCGTTCACCTGGGACGGGAAGGCGTTGTCGCCGACCTTCGACATCGACTTCCGCGCCGAGAAGCTGGGACGACCGCATCTGATGCGGTTCGGGCAGCTCGGTTTCTGGGCCGGCCGCGACGCGGCCGGGGCTTCCGTCGCCGCGCTGCCGTGACGCGCGCGGGGGTCGCCGCGGCGCTCTGCGTGGGGCTCCTGCCGTTCGGCGGGTTCGGGCACGCGGCGGATCCTCCGGGAGTCGCGCGTTTCGAGGCGCCGGCAGCCGGGACCTACGAGCTCCCCCCGATCGACCGCGTGTCCGAGCACGGGCTGCTGGACTCGTCGGGCGGGACGGCGCCGCTCCTCGGCCTGGCGGCGGGAGAGGTGGCGCTGGTGTCCTTCGTCTACCTCTCGTGCGGCGAAGCCTGCCCGCTGGCCACGGCGACACTGCACCGGCTGGACCGGTTGCTCGCCTCGGATGCGGCGCTGGCTTCACGCGTGCAGCTCGTGACCGTGAGCTTCGACCCCGCGCGCGACACGCCCGAGCGCATGGCGGAGCTCGCCCAGGGGCTGGCACCGAAGGGGCGCTGGCGTTTTCTCACCGCCGAAGACACCGAGTCCCTGGCTCCCGTGCTCGCCGACTTCGGCCAGGACGCCGTGTGGCTGCCGCCCGGGGGCGTCGCGCCCGAGCGTCTCCGCCACGTGTTGAAGGTATTCCTCGTCGATGCGGATCGCCGGGTGCGGAACATCTACAGCACCGGCTTCCTCGATGTGCGTCTCGTGATCAACGATGTCCGTACCGTACTCGGCGCGGTGCCCTGATGAAGTCGCTCAGCGCTGGGCGACCTCGGCGGGCTTCGCTGCGGGAGCGTGGCCGATGAAGATCGGCGACGACCAGGCGCGCTCTTCGGTCTCGGCGAGGCAGTCCTCGCTGTCGTCCAGGTCGCGGCAGGGCGAGACGGCGATGCAGCGCCCGTCGTCGTCGCGTTCGCAGCCGAGGGGGTCGGCCCCGACGGCGGGGCTCGGCGCCTCGATAGCGCGCACGTAGTAGAGCGCGTCGCGACCCGATCCCGCGAACTCCGGGTCCGCGAAAGTGACGGTGCAGCCGGCCGGGTCGCCGTCGCACGCGAAGACCCGCCAGGGATCTTCGACGAGCTTTTCGATCGGTTCGCCCGGGCGCTCCTGCGGCCGGATCCGAACGACCTCGATGCGCGTGATCGGCCGCCGTCGATCGCTCGGGTGGTAGCACTCGCCGCCACACATCGCGGCGATCGTGTCCTCGCCGAGGGCCTCGACGCTGTCAGCGGGGCAGCCCGGCTTCTGTTCGAAGGATCCCACCGCGCGCGCCTGGAAGATCGGTGCCACCGGGAGCTTCGCTTCGCCGCCCATCGCGAGGGTCTGGCCGCGCGAACCCGGCGGGTTCAAGAGGTCGAACCACAGGAGGATCCGCGGACCGCTCGTGCCGTACACCTCCTTGCGCTGCATCGCGTCCCACACGGCGGCGCGGCCACGCCCCTCGCTGTGCACGGCGATCAGGCCTCCGGTCAGGAAGAAGGAGCTGCCGCGCTCCTGTTCGCGCTGGGCGAAGATCGGGAACTCGCTGGTGGCGGCGTCGAAGGCGCGCGACTCGGGCGTGGCGGGCTCGTCGATCTCGGCGGCGAAGCCGATGTTGTGGAACGCGCGATCGATCCGGGCCTCGGTCATCTCGACGCGGTCGTACTCCTTGTAGCCCGTGCCGGGACGACCGGTGTGGTTGTCGCTCGAGGCCATGAACCCGAACTCGAAGCGGCGCGGGTTCGCCGGGTCGTCGAAGTTGCGGAGCGCCATGATGTACTGAGCCGAGCCCTTCGGGCGGTAGTTGAACGAGGGCTGGAAGCAGTCCGTGCACTGGCTCGAGTCGAGCCAGTCGTTCGGCAGGGATCCCGGCACGGTGAGGTGTCCGGCGAGGTCGGCCTCGGCGTAGTTTTGTCGCGCGACGGCGGCGCGTTCGGCGCAGGTGGCCTCGCTTTCCCCGGCGTCGCTGCAGCGCTCGGCGATGATCTCGCCCGCGCGCCAACAGCTCGGCACGAAGTCCTTCGTGGGGTCGGGACAGCGGGGCTCGCCGTCTGGCCCGAACGCCACTTCCTGCCACGACCGGTACTCCTCCGAGTTTCCGTGGCCCGAGAACACCTCGATCAGGGTCTGTCGTTTCGGGTCGTGCATGGCGCCGACCAGCTGCTTGTCCCAGGCCGAGCCCTGTGGCGTGTACGCGCCCCAGGTCGTGCCGTGAGGAATCACGATCGAGGTGAAGCCCCAGTCGTCGAGGCGGCTGTAGAGCTCTGCCGGCGTCTTCACCGAGTCGCGGCAGCCTGCTTCCTGCTCGCGCACCGGGTTGCCGAGCGGGCAGTCGGGATACTCGAGCATGTCCCGCATGAACTTGACCGTGTCGAAGGTCGGCTGTCCCGGCCGCAGCAACCCGGCAAGCCCCATCAGGATGGCGGGAGGTGCTTCGGTGAGATCGGGCGCGACGATGTTCGCGGCGGCGATCGGTCGATCGGGAACCTCGCCGAGGTCGCGCAGGACGACGTTCTTGTGGCCGTAGTGGTTGTCCGGGTTCGAACCCATCTGGGTCCACTCCCAGCCGAGGAAGGGCACCATGTCGGCGTCGTCTCCACCGCCGGACACGTCCTCGCACTGTCGGATCGCTTCGACCGTTTGTTCCCACTTCCAGGGCGTGAGGCCGACGGCGTGATCGTTGATGCTCCAGAAGTCGAGGGCCGAACAGAAGCGTGCGTAGTCGCAGGCGTGGCTGATCGGCTTCGCGCCCGATCCCGCGGATGCGGGCAGCGCCATCCCGAAAGCGTCGGGCGAGAAGGTCGAGTGGACGTGGAGGTCCCCGAACAGGATCTGCTTCGGGCGTGCCACGCCGATCTCGCGGGCGGCCTGGGTCTGGCGCCCGTCTCCGGCCGAGACGAGGTCGGCGTCTCGGGTCTGCTCGGTCGCGACGCCTTCCTCCCAGAAGTCTCCCGCGGCCCCGGACCCGACCCAGACCAGCCAGCCGATGAAAACGGCGAGAACGACGACGGCGATCAGAGCGAAGCGAGCCATGGGACCTCCGGGCGGGTGAGGCCCCGAAGGCTACGGCAGCTGCCGGGCTCGCGCCGGGTGGAACGGCGGGGTCAGTCGAGGATCGCGGGGTCGAGATCGACGCCCACCGGGACGTGGTCCGAACCGGTGACGTCTTTCTGGATGAACGCGCCGCGCAGGAAGGGCATCGCGTTCGGCGAAGCGAGGACGTAGTCGATGCGCCAGCCGACGTTCTTCGCGCGCATGCCGAAGCGCTGGCTCCACCAGCTGTAGTGGCCTTCCCCCGGTTCGAAGTGCCGGAAGGTGTCGACCCAGCCAGCGTCCATCCAGCGGTCGAGTTCGGCGCGCTCCTCGGGGAGGAAGCCGCTGTTCTTCACGTTCCCCTTCGGGCGCGCCAGGTCGATCTCGCGGTGGGCGGTGTTGAGGTCGCCCATCACCAGCACGCGCTTTCCGCCGCGGCGTAGGCGCTGCACGCGATCGAAGACCGCGCGGTAGAAGTCGAGCTTGTAGGGGACACGGCTGTTGTCGCGCTCGTTGCCGCTGCCCTTCGGAAAGTAGCCGTTCACTACCACGAGCTTGCCGAAGCGCGCGAACTGCACCCGCCCCTCGGCGTCGAAACGTGCCTCGTCGAGCGATGTGTCGACGCGGTCGGCGGCACTCTTGCTGTAGATGCCGACGCCGCTGTAGCCGAGGCGCTCGCCGGGAAAGAAGTGGGTGTGCCAGCGCTTCGGCGCGCGGACGTCGTCGGGCAGCTGGTCTTCGAGGGCGCGCACTTCCTGGAGGCCCACGATGTCGGCGCGCGAGGCCCGGAGCCAGTCGGCGAAGCCCTTCTTCGCGCAGGCGCGGAGCCCGTTCACGTTCCAGGACACGACGCGGAGGTTCTTCTTGGGCATGGGCTCAGGCGTCGCCGCGCTCAGGCGTCACGCGACAGGTAGGTGTACTCCTGCAAGCCCTGCTCGTAGCGCTTGAGGAGTCGCGCGCTCTCGTCGAGCGAGATGGTGCCCTTGCGCAGGGCCCGCTCGATCGTGCGCCGGACGCGCTCGACCAGGCTGCGTCGGTCGTACTGGACGTAGGCGAGCACGGCCTCGACCGAGTCGCCCTCGACGACGTGCTCCACGCTGTAGCCGCCATCCTCGAGCTTCACGTGCACGGCGTCCGTGTCGCCGAACAGGTTGTGGAGGTCGCCCAGGATCTCCTGGTAGGCGCCCACCAGGAACATGCCGATGTAGTACGGCGCGCCCGTCCACGCGTGGAGCTCGAGCACGTCCTTCACGTCGTGGGTGTCGATGAAGCGATTGATCTTGCCGTCGCTGTCGCAGGTGAGATCGGCGAACACGCCGCGGCGCGTGGGCTTCTCGTCGAGCCGGTGGATCGGCAGCACGGGGAAGAGCTGCTTGACGGCCCAGTGGTCGGGCGCCGACTGGAACACCGAGACGTTCGCGTAGTAGGTGTCCGCCAGGCTCTTCTCGAGGGGCTCGAGGTCTTCCGGCACCTCGGGCAGCTCGCGGACGATGCGCAGGATGCGCTCGCAGCAGCAGAAGAACTGGTGTTCGACCCGCGCCCTCGCCTGCAGATCGAGGTAGCCCAGCGAGAAGAGGGTGTTCGCCTCCTCCTTGAGCTGGAGCGCGTCGTGGTAGGCCTCCTGGAGGTTTTTCTGGGAGACCGTGTCGAAGACTTCCTTCAGGTCGCGCAGTACCTTCGGGTCGTCTTCGGTGACCGGTGCCACCGCGTGCTGCGAGGCGCGCTCCGACACGCCGAGCACGTCGAAGATCAGCACCGAGTGGTGGGCGACCATCGCGCGACCCGCCTCGGTGACGATGTCCGGGTGCTCGACGCCGCGCTCGTCGCAGGCCTCCTGGATCACCGCGACCACGTCGTTCGCGTACTCCTGGGTCGAGTAGTTCTTCGACGAGTGGAAGTTGGTCCGGGAGCCGTCGTAGTCCACGCCGAGGCCGCCGCCGACGTCGAGCAGAGTGGGGCGGGCGCCCAGTTCGTGGAGCCCGACGAAGATGCGGCTCGCCTCGGCGAGCGCGTCCTTGTGGGCGCGGATCGCCGTGATCTGGGAGCCGATGTGGAAGTGCAGGAGCTCGAGACAGTCGAGCATGTCCTCGGAGCGTAGGCGCTCCACGGCTTCGACCATCTCGAGGGCGGAGAGCCCGAACTTCGAGCGATCGCCGGTCGACTCCACCCACTTCCCAGCGCCGCGGGCGGTCAGGCGCGCGCGCACGCCCATGTGCGGCCGGATGCCGAGCTCGCTCGCGGTCTTGATCAGCAGCTCGATCTCATGGAAGCGGTCGATCACGATGATCGGCCGGCGTCCGAGCTTCTGGGCGAGGAGTGCCGTCTCGAGGTAGGCGCGGTCCTTGTAGCCGTTGCAGATGATCAGCGCGTCGGGGTCGTCGAGCAGCGCGAGCGCCACCAGCAGTTCGGGCTTGCTGCCGGCTTCGAGTCCGACCGGCCCACCGTCGCCGTATTGAATGATCTCTTCGACGACGTGGCGCTGCTGGTTCACCTTGATCGGGTACACGCCGCGGTACTGACCGCGGTAGCCGTACTCGGTCATCGCGTGCCGGAAGGCGCCGGAGAGGCCGCGCACACGCGACGCGAGGATGTCCGAGAAGCGCACGAGCAAGGGCGCGCGCAGGCCGCGTTGTTCGAGGTCGCGCACCAGGTCGAGCAGATCGATGCTCGCACCGCCGGGACCTTCCGGGCGCACCTCGACGTTGCCGCGTTCGTTGACGTGGAAGAAGCCCGCGCCCCAGGCGGGAATGTTGTAGAGCTCGAGGCTGTCTCGCCGGGTCCAGCCGTGCATGGGCTTCACACTCCGCGCGGAGGCGCGCAAAGTGTAGATGGGACCCTGTTTGGACGCCCGCGGAAGCCGCAGTCGGGAGGGTCGTCTGCGCGGCTCAGGCGGGGTCGAGGGGCTCGCGTCGCTGCTCGCCGCTGGCGAGGTCCCGGACGCCGACTTCCCCCGCCGCGACCTCGTCCGGACCGAGCAGGTAGATCCGCGCCGCCCCGGCGCGATCGGCGTCGGCCATGGCGCGCTTCAGCTTCACGCTGCCGAGCACGAGCTCGACCGACTCGCCCCGACTCCGCAGCCGCTGGGCCAGGCGGATGGCCGCCGGCCGCTCGGCCTCGGTGAACGGGAACACGACGGCGTCGAGCGCGCGCGGACATTCCGGCCGGATGCCCTCGTCCTCGAGCAGCGCCTCGATCACGGCGTCGCCGAAGCCGAAGCCCGCGGCCGGGATGGCCTGGCCCCCGAGGCTCTCGAGGAGTCGGTCGTAGCGACCGCCCCCGCAGATCGCGCGCAGCTTCCGGTCGGCGTCGAAGCCTTCGAAGACGATGCCCGTGTAATAGGCGAGCCCGCGGACCAGGCTGGCGTCGAAGCCGACCCGATCGCCGAGGCCGTAGGCGTCGAGGAGTTCGAAGAGTCGCTGCAGCTCGCCGCGGGCCGGCGAGTCGGCGGAGAGCCCGGCGGTCGCGGTCTCGATGTCCTGGACGCCGAGCCAGTCGACCACGTCCTGGGCCTCTGCCCGCGCCAGCCCGATCAGCCCCTGTGGGTCGCAAAGCTGCTCGATCACCGCGTCGGCGCCGATCTTGTCGAGCTTGTCGATCACCACGCAGAGCGGCGCGAAGGCGTCGGGCTTGTCCCGCAGCACGCCGGCCCGCAGGGACTCCTCGAGCAGGGCGCGGCTGTTGATGCCGATCCGCACGCGACCCGGGGCGACGCCCAGCCGATCGACGAGGGTGAAGATCGCCGAGATCAGCTCTGCCTCGGCGGTGACGCTGGGCTCTCCCCAGATGTCCATGTTCCACTGGTAGTGCTCGCGGCGTCGGCCGCGCGTCATCCGCTCGTAGCGCCAGCACTGGGGGATCGCGGTCCAACGCAGGGGCAGGCGCAGGGCGCCGGCCCGCGCCATCACCATCCGGGCCAGCGAGGGGGTGAACTCACCGCGCAGGGCGTAGTGACGGTCGTGCAGCTCGAAGTGGTAGAGCTGGTCGACGATCTCCTCGCCGGCCTTCCGCTGGAAGAGCGCCGCGTGCTCGAGCACCGGAGCGTCGACGCCCTCGAACCCGTATTCCTGGGCGACGGCGCGAAAATGGTCGAAGAGCCACTCCCGGAAGCGGAAGTCTTCGGGGTAGAAGTCGCGGGTCCCCCGCGGAGGCTGGAGGCTCGAGCGGTCCTTGGCTGCCACCCGGCGTTCCATACCACACGGCTCTGGGGCCCGCGAAACGCCCGGGGCCCCGCGTCGGACGGCGTCCGGTTTGCTAGACAACAGCCGCCCATCGGATCGGGCGGGGAGGCGAGCATGGCGAAGCGACGGACGATGGTGGGACTCGTTGGAGCCCTGCTCCTGGTTTGGACGGCGTGCGGCTCCGAGGAGCCCGCGCAGGCGCCGGCGCCCGCCGCGCCGGAATCCGCGGCCGAGGCGCCCGCCCCCGAGCCGGCAGAACCCGACGAGCTGCCCCGCGGACTGGTGCTCTCGCTCGCCCAGTTCGTGACCGTGGCCGGCAAGCCGGAGCCCGGCCCGGGCCGCCTCGAGTTCCTCTACCGCCACAAGGGCGCCTGGCGCACCTCGGCGATCGAGGACACCGACAGCAACGTCTTCCACAAGGCGATGGCCTACGGCGAAGGCGACGACGCGGTGCTCCTCACCCTGGGCGGCACGAAGGCCCTGGTGAAGACCTGGGAGAAGGAAGGCAGCGCCCTCGAGCCCACCGTCCACTGGGAGAAGGATTTCGGCGGCAAATTCAGCCGCATGCGCGACGCCGAGGTCGCGGACCTCTACGGGGATGGCGACCAGGCGATCGCCGTGGCCACCCATGACCAGGGCGTCGTGGCGGTGATGCGTCCCTCGCCGGACGGCTTCTCGGTGGTCGAGCTCGACACCGAGCCCGACACCTTCGTCCACGAGATCGAGGTGGGTGACGTCAACGGCGACGGCCAGCTCGAGGTCTACGCCACCCCGAGCGAGCCGAATCGGCTCGAAGGCGGCGAGTCCCAGAAGGGCGCCGTGGTGCGCTACGTCCCGGTGGCTGGCGAGAAGCGCGTGGTGGTGGCCGACCTCGGAGATCGTCACGCGAAGGAGATCCTGGTCGAGGACGTCGATGGCGACGGCACCGACGAGCTCTACGTCTCGGTCGAGGGCCACGTCGGAGAGCTGAAGGAACTCGTCCACCCGGTCGAGATCCGCCGCTACGACGCGGACACGCCGGCCGACGGCGGGGCGGTGATCGCCACCCTGAAGGACCGGCTGACCCGGTTCCTGACCGCCGGCGACATCGATGGCGACGGCAAGAAGGAGATGGTGGCGGCCACCTTCAGTGCCGGGTTGTGGCTGCTGCGCCCGGGCGTCGACCCGCGCGGTGAGTGGAGCGCGACGCTGATCGACAAGAACTCGGCCGGCTTCGAGCACGCCTCGATCCTGGCCGACCTGGACGAGGACGGTCGGGACGAGCTCTACGTCGCCAGCGACAAGCACAAGGAAGTGCGTCGCTACGTCTGGAAGGATGGGAAGTTCGAGCGCGAGGTCATCTACAAGCGCCCCGACAACCGCCCCATCTTCACCTGGAACCTGATGCCGGTTCCGACCTCGCTGATCCCGGGCGCCTGAGCGGCGGGGGCGGACGACGGGCCCGCCAGGGCGGGGCGCCAACCTCTTGAAACCGCAGGAAACCGGCAACTGCCCCCGGGGATTCCCGATTCGACTCAAGTCTTTGGCCGATCGCCCCGAGTGGAGGCTTGCCGAGGGCGCGGAAGGCCGTTCCCGGGGGGTGCTTGTCAGGCCCCCAGACCTTGGGCTAATGGAGGGCTCGGTGGGGAAACGCTGAGCCCCGGGGGGAGCGAGGTCCATGGCGAAGGCCCTGGTCATCACCGAGAAGCCGAGTGTCGCGCGCGACATCACGGCGGCTCTCGGTGGTTTCGAAGAGGAAGACGGCTACTTCGAAGGCGACGACTACCTCGTCACCTTCGCGGTGGGGCACCTCTACGAGCTGCTTCCGCCCGAAGAAGTCGACGAGAAGTTCAAGCGCTGGACCCTCGACGTCCTGCCCATGATCCCGGAAGAGTTCGGTTACAAGGTCAAGAAGGGCCAGACCGACCGGGTGCGCACCATCAAGCGGTTGCTCGCGCGCGACGACGTCGACCGCGTGGTCAACGCTTGCGACGCGGGGCGCGAAGGCGAGTTGATCTTCCGCGAGATCGTCGACAACCTCGACGCGGACAAGCCGGTCGAGCGGCTCTGGCTCCAGTCGATGACCGACGACGCGATCCGCGGTGGCTTCGCGAGCCTGCGCCCGGGCGAAGAGCTCCAGGGCCTCGCGGACGCAGCGGCCTGTCGCGCCCAGAGTGACTGGCTGATCGGCATGAACGCGACCCGCGCGCTCACGAAGCGCCTGAAGAGTCGCAAGGAGAAGACCTCATGGTCGGCGGGGCGCGTCCAGACGCCGACCCTGACCATGCTGGTCGACAAGGAATTCGAAGTCCTCGCCCACGTGCCCAAACCCTATTGGCGGGTGACGGCGACCTTCGAACACGAGGGGAACGCCTACGAGGGCAGCTGGTTCGATCCGAGCTTCGTTGCCGACGACGACCCCGATCGCAAGGACGACCGCATCTTCGCGGAGGAGCGCGCCGCGAACATCGTCGCGGCCGTGACCGGCCAGGCCGCCCTCGCCAACGAGACGCGCAAGCCTTCGCGCGAGTCGGCACCGCCGCTCTTCGATCTGACGGCGCTCCAGCGCGAAGCGAACCGGCGCTTCTCGTGGTCGGCGCGCCGTACGCTCTCGGCTGCCCAGCGCTGCTACGAGCGCCACAAGATCCTGACCTACCCGCGGACCAGCTCGCGCTGTCTGCCCGAGGACTACCGCGCCACGGTCGACCAGACCCTCACGTCCTTCGCGACGAACAAGCGCGACGACGAGGGCTTCGCCGACTACGCCGCGGCCGCCGCCCGGCTGCGCGAGAACGGTCTCGAGAACGAAAAGCGCACCTTCGACAACAAGGGCGTGTCGGATCACTTCGCGATCGTCCCGACCGGCGCGATGCCGCGCGACCCGCTCACCGGCGACGACAAGCGCCTCTTCGATCTCGTGGCGCGTCGCTTCTTCGGCGCATTCCATCCGCCGGCCCAGTGGGAGCGCGTCGAGCGGATCACCGTTTCCGAGGGCGAGAACTTCCGCACGCGCGCACGCTTCCTGAAGGTGCCGGGGTGGCGCTCGGTGCTCCCCGAGAGCACCGAAGAGGACCAGGCCGCCCCGCTGCCGCCGCTCGTGGCCGACGCCACGGAAGCGAACGACGTCGCGGTACGGTCCATCGAGCCCGAGACCCACGAAGAAGAGACGAAGCCGCCCCCGCGCATCACCGAAGCGCGGCTGCTGTCGCTGATGGAGAACGCCGGGAAGCAGATCGACGACGAAGACTTCGCAGCGGCGCTCTCGGACAAGGGCATCGGAACTCCGGCCACTCGCGCCGACATCATCGAGAACCTGATCGCGAAGGGCTACGTGGTGCGCGTCGGAAAGGCGCTGCGCCCGACGGTCAAGGGCATCCGGATGATCGATACGCTGCGGCGCATCGACATCGACCGCCTGACTTCACCGGAGTTCACCGGCGAGCTCGAGTCGCACCTGCTCGAGGTCGAGCGCGGCGACCGCAGCAAGGAAGACTTCATGACCGAGATCACCGATTACACCGTGTCGGTGGTCGATCGCGCGAAGACCTTCGGCTACGACGAGCTCTACGACGAGAACGAGACCTTCGGCGCATGCCCGTCGTGCGAGCGACCGGTGATCGAGATGGCCTGGTTCTACCGCTGTCGCGAGGAGCCCGAGCGGGAAGAAGACTGCCCGATGCGCTTCTGGAAGGACACCTCCGGGCGCTACCTCGACAAGCGCACTTTGCGCTCGCTGCTCGCCGACGGCACCAGCGGTGAGATCGACGGCTTCACCGCGCGCAACGGCCGGACCTATCGGGGTGTGATCAACGTCGACACCGAGGAATGGAAGCTCGGCGTCAAATCGGCCGGCTGGAACGAAGAATCGGCCAGCGACCAGGTCGAGTACGACGTGAACCCGGACCCGCTCGGGAAGTGCCCGCTCAACGAGGAGCACGACGTCATCGAGACGCCGACCCTCTTCGCCTGCACGGACAAGCTCACGGACGACGCACGCACGAAGGAAGAGCGCAAGCAGCGCAAGGCCGACGGCGAGGCGCCGGCCTGCGGCTACGTGCTGCCGCGCACGGTCTGCAAGCGCGAGATCACACGGGACGAGGCCCTGCACTACCTGCGTGAGGGGAAGACCGAACTCCTCGAGGACTTCACCTCGCGCTTCGGACGTCCTTTCTCGGCCACGCTCTTTTTGAAGGAAACCGGTCGCCACGGCTTCGAGTTCCCGCCGCGGAAGCGGGCCGGGGGCGACGATGACGGCGCCGCGTCGAAGAAGAAGACGACGAAGAAGAAGGCCACGAAGAAGAAGACGACGCGGAAGAAGAAGACCACCAAGAAGAAGGCCACGAAGAAGAAGGCGACCCGCAAGAAGGCCGCCACGAAGAAGAAGACGACGCGGAAGAAGGCGGCCGCGAAGAAGACGGCGGCTCCCGCCGGCGACGCCTGAGCTTCCGGGGCGCGGCGAGGGCCCGCCCCACGAACCACTACCATCCCCCAAGGACGAGCCCACGGAGGTCGGGGGAGGGTGCGGATCCGCGCCATCGCGAGCGTCGCGCTCCTGTGCGCGTGCGCGTTGCCGGCGACAGCCGTCGAGTTCTACGACGGTCGCGTCCAGGTCCACGGCTACGCCGAGACCCAGCTCCGCGCCCTGAACGAGAAGTTCGAGCAGGAGCTCGATCTCGCGCAGTGGTACAACGTCCTGAACGTCGAGGTCGAGGTCGACGTCCTCCCGGAAGGGTTGGGGCCGATCGACCTGATGAGCGTCTATGTGCGGGCCGAGGGCCGCTACGACGCGCTCTACTCCGAGGGTTTTCGGATCTTCCACAGCGTCGACACGTACGGGAACGGGGCGCGCCGACTGCCCGAGCGGCTTCGCGATGCCCGCGATCCCGACTTCGGCGGGGTGGTACCGGGCCCGGAGGGTCCCGTCGACCGCCACCTCAGTCGGCGTCCGACGCCCTTCGCTCCCGAGGGCGAGCGCCGCGGGATTCCCGAGTTCGATTCCTTCTTTCGCCAGGCCGGCGGAGACAACCGTCTGGGGACCGCCGACGACCCCGGGCGCTACGCGAGCGCCGCGCTCCTCGACTACCAGTTCGCGCTGCGGGAGTTCCGCGGCCCCGACAGCCAGGGAACCCAGGTTCTCGGACCCTGGTTGCCCCGCAACCTCGTGCGCAGCGTCGCGTTGAACGCCGACCGCGCGAACCCCTTCCGCGGGCGGATTCCGCCGACGGCGCTCGCGACGGGGACCGACGGGGTGACAGGGGGCGCCTTCGAGGACGCCAGCTCGGTGCGCTTCTACGACGGCGATCCCCAGCTCACGGCGCTGACGCCCGCGCAGATCGGGGCGGGCATCCAGATCGATCCCCTCGACCCGGCGAGCCGCGCGACGCTCGCGCTGGTCGCTCCCGATACCACGATCACCGCGGCGTCCCGGGGCAAGTGCGAACGCGCGGGCGTCGCGGCGTGCGTCGCCGGCGCCACTTTCCCGGATCCGGACGGGCCGGGGACGTTCACGGTGCAGCCACTCAACGCGCTGCCCCCGGTGCCAGTGGCCGGGACCGACTTCTCGTCCGCCGGGCTCGACGCTGGCGGCAACGTCATCGCCGCGTTCGGCGGGGACTTCAGCGGCGTCGTGCCCTGTCTCGACCCGACCGAACCCGTGCTCGCCCCGCGTCAACGCGGTGAACTCGGTCCCCTCGCCCTCGACGAGAACGCCGGCTGCATTCCCGGCTCGTTCGAGACCGTGACCATCGGTGGCGTCACTCAGTTCGGCAACGCGGTCACGGGGCCCGAGAATGTCCGCTACACGGGCGGCCTCGGCGAGAATCCGTTCCGACCGGCGCCCGACCTCTCGAACGCGTCGAATCGCAACGCATCGCTCTTACAGGCGCAGGGCCTCTACTACCCGAGCGCGGGATTGCGCAACGTCCTGCGCTCGGGCGATCTCGATTCGCCGCGCCTGAACTTCGACGAGATCGACCGGGCCTTCAACCGTGGCGCGAGCCAGCAGCGGACGAAGGAACTGAAGGAAGCCTACGTCGACCTCGAGTTCCTCGAGTCGCGGCTCTGGGCGCGCCTTGGCCTGCAGAACATCGTGTGGGGGAAGACGGAGGTCTTCCGCACCAACGACCAGTTCAATCCGCAAGACCTCGCCCTGTCCTCGCTCCCGAGCCTCGAGGAGTCGCGCATCGCGCTGTGGTCGGGGCGCTTCGTGTATTCGCTCTACGACGTCGGAGCGCTCGAGGACGTGCGTCTCGAGTTCGCCTTCAACTTCGATCGTTTCGAACCCGCCGACATCGGTGCCTGCGGTGAGCCCTACGCCCCGGACCTCACCTGCAACCTGACCTATGGGTTGCTCTCCCATTCCTTTACGGGGGCGGGCATCGCGGGCATCGACCGACCCGAGAGCCCCTGGAAGGAGATCGGCGATCTCGAGTTCGGGGGGCGCATCGAGTGGCGCTGGGATCGCTTCAGCTTCTCGATCATCGACTTCTACGGCTTCGACGACGTGCCCTACACCGAAGCCATCTTCTTCTACGAGCGCGCCGTCGATCCCCAGTCCGGCCGTCCGGTCGCCGCGCGTCTGCCCGGCCAGGCGCTGGGCACCTGCCAGCGGGCGGGCGAGGTCGCGGTCGATACGCTGAACGCCGGTGGTGGGGGCGGCGTCGCGTACAACACCTCCTTTGCGTCCCATCCCTATTCGGTGACGCCCGGCCAGACACCCCTGGGCGGCGGCGCGGTGCGCGGCGGCGTGGGGACCGACCCCGGTTGTCTGCGTCCGGGCGGAGCGCCCGGTTACGCGAACACCTTCGCCTTCGACGCGGCCGCCCTGGCTTTGACCAATGCCCTCGAGTTCCAGTCCGCGAACCAGCAGCTCTTCGCCTGGACCTGTCTCTCGACGGTGGGCGTCGCCTCGGCCCTCGACCCGGGCGCCTGCGCCTGGACCGTGTTCGCGAGTCCGTCGAACCTGCGCGGCGTGAACGTGCCGATCACCGAGGCGTTCGTGCCGGTCTTCGCGGGCGACCCGGACGGGCCGTCGACCGTGCGCACCATGGCGATCGTCAACAACTTCCAGCGCAGCGTCGCGGTGTCGGGTCCTTTGATCGCGTTCCCGCTGGCTTCGGTCAATCGCCTCTACAACGATCCCCAGGCCCCCTTCGACACGAACAACAACGGGATGGTCGACAACGGGGTGGGGTGCGCCGACGACGATCCCGCGACGCCCTGCGACCTGGGCGGCTACGACGGGTTCGACACGCGCACCCAGCGCGCGCGTTTCCCGGGCCAGCCCACCCTCGACAACTCGCTGACCAACGAACAGCGGGCGCTGCTCGGCTGCGGCCCCTTCTACGGTACGCGCTGCGACAGCACCAGCCGCGAGACCACGACCGCGGACTTTCCCCAGTCGGGCAACTTCGGCGGCATCGACCTGCTCAACGCCGAGGCGAGTGCCATCGTGCAGTCGTGGCTCGGTGTCGAGGGCACGCTGCCCGGCCAGATCACCACCGACAACCTGCCCCAGCCGGGCACGATCGGGCCGCTCGGACCCGCGCGCGGGGTGGGAGCAGGCAGCAGCCAGCGGACGAACGTGCCCTTCGTCGGCGGGCCGACCTGCACCCGGTTCATCGAGACCCAGGGGCTGGTGAAGCTGCCGGGGTGTCGGGGGATCGCGTCGCTCAGCGTTCGTTACAACGATCCCAACGGCATCCCGGGCGATGCCGACGACGTCCC
Organism: Myxococcota bacterium; assembly: GCA_039030075.1. Classification (NCBI taxonomy): domain Bacteria; kingdom Pseudomonadati; phylum Myxococcota; species Myxococcota bacterium. Next base: position 187,028 of record JBCCEW010000008.1, read on the forward strand.
GATGCGCGTCGAGGTGGCCTTCGAGGCGGGGTATCTGCCGTCGATCGACGGCTGCATCCTGGGCGACGTGATCAACCGGCGCGGGGCGGCGGCCAGCGTGCCCGTGACCGCGGTCGGGGCCTCTCCCGAACTCGCGCGTCAGCTCGCGCGCTGCAGCGGGGCCACCGTCCGCCGCGCCGTTCCCGAACAGTTCATCACGGGCTTCGACGCCTCGGGGAACCCGACGACGGTGCCGAACACGGGACAGAACCCGGACGTTGCCGCCTGCGCGCCGCGCGGCTTCGGCGGCACGATCACCGTCAACGGTGCACCGCGCCGGGTGTTCGTGTGCGCCTCCCAGGAGGTGACCCTCGCCGACCTGCCCCTCATCCATCCCACGGCGGGCTGCATCGCCTCCGACACGAATCCGACCGCGTCCGCCGCCTGCTACGAGTGGTTCAACCGCGATCTGGTCGAGGAGTTCTTCGAGGGCACGGGGCAGCTCTTCCAGAACGAGCTCGCGGCGGTCTCGTACAACTTCTTGATGTTCCTGACCCTCACCTCGTGCGATCTGCGGACCGCGGATCTGGACGGCCGCGCGAACGGAGATGCGGCGGGGCTGGCCGCGAACCCCGAGTGCTTCCTGCCGTCGGCGCCCTACGAGCCGGGGCGCTGCAGCCTGGCGACGCCGAACCTGTGCGCGAACGTGAAGAACTTCCTGGCTGCGGTCGGTGTGCGCCGGAACACGGTGCGCGCGGCGGGCAACGAGCGCTTCGGGCGACGCACCTTCATCTGGCACAGCGGGGGGGAAGCGGTGCTGCGCTACGACCGGCGCAACGTCCTGGGCTTCTCGACCGACTTCGCCGAGGACTGGTCGAAGACGAGCTGGGGGGTCGAGTTCACCTGGATCGAGGGGGTGCCCTACGCGAACAACGACGATCCCGAGGGCATCACCGAGAGCGACTCGTTCAACGTCACGGTGTCCGTCGATCGCCCGACGTTCATCCACTTCCTCAACCCGAACCGGACCTTCTTCTTCAACACCCAGTGGTTCGCGAGCTACGTGCCCGAGCACCGCGAGGGCTTCCTGATCGACGGTCCGGTGGACGTGTTCGCGACCTTCTCGGTCTCGACGGGCTACTTCCAGGATCGCCTGCGGCCCCAGCTCTTCACCGTCTACGCACTGCGCTCCCGCGGAGGCGCCGTGCTGCCATCGCTCGAGTACGCCTTCACCGATTCGTTCTCGGTGACGGTCGGGCTCCTCTACTTCTTCGGGCGCACCCAGCTGCGTCCCATGCCGATCAACGAACTCTCGCCCGTGGTGAATCGGGCCGGGGCGAACGCGTACCGGGACGGCGTGGAGAACGGACTCTCGGCCGTGCGCAAACGCGACGAGATCTTCATGCGCCTGCGCTGGGCGTTCTAGAGGGCATCTCATCCGCCCCTCGGTCGCCAGGCACCCGCCTTCGCCCCGATCTCTTCGTTGCGAAACCTCGCCGTAGCGTCGCTATGCCTGCGGTTTCGCGCCTCGACCTCGGGCCGAATTCGAGCCCCTGTCTCGGTCGGGGTGGATGAGGTGCCCTCTAGCCCCGGCGCTCGAGGGCGCCGGGTGCGAGCCAGCGTTCGCGCTCGGCGTCGGACAGCGGCGTCGAGCGCACGTCGTAGGACTCGCGGCGCCAACCGCTGCCTCCGCCACGGGTCTCGTAGAAGACTGCCGCCACCGGATCGAAGACGCGCAGCGGCTCACCATCGCGGCCCGGCGGGTAGCCGGCCTGATCGCCGCTGTAGCGGTGGAGCAGGATGCCTACCTCCACGAGTCGGCCGTCGCGTCGCTTGGTGATGTAGTAGAGCGGCTGCGCCGTCTGGGCGTCGACGTAGAGCGTCAGGCGGTCGTAGTCGCCTCCGCGCGCGCGCAGATCCCCGTGCAGCAGGACGGCGCGGCGAAGCTCCCAGCGATCGCTGGCCGCCGAGAGCCCGCTCGGTCCGAAGTCGCGCCCCGGATGCTTCGGGTAGCCCGAACGTGACACATTGAGCGGGGCGAGTACGTCGCGCTCGCCCTCGAGTCGCCACACGTAGGCGTTGGGGCGCAGGGAGAGTCCGAGGAAGCCGCGTCGCAGGTGCTCCGTCGCGGCGACGCTGCCTCCCGCGGACACCGCCGCGCCGCCTCCCAGCGGCAGGGCACGTTCGCCACCGGCGGCGCGTCCGGCGCGATAGCGCGGCATGAAGAGCCCGTCGGACCACGCACTCGCCGCGCGTCGCACGCGGCGCAGGGACGGCAGGTAGACGAAGGTCGCGTCGGGCGCCTCGAAGTCGGCGTCGCTGGCCGCGCGACGGGTCTGCTTCCAGGCGAGGTGCCGCACGGATCCCGGCGAGGCGAAGCGCCCGCCGGCGACCCAGCGGGGCGCATCTTCGTCGTCGGCGTCGCCTTCTCTGGGCGGGATCCACTGGTGCCACTCTCCCGTGTAGGTCTGGGTGGCGCCGGTGCGTCCGGGTTTGTCGACGATCCGAAACCGGCCGTGGGGACCGGCGCCGCGATCGCGTCGTTCGACGTTCCAGGCCCAGCGGGCGCCGGCGTCGGCTCCGGCGGGATCGAGGGTGGCGGGCGGGAACGGCAGCCCGCCGCCCGCGCCGACGAGGTTTCCCGCGTCGTCGACCGAGAACGATCCGTCTCCGGATGGCGGACCGGGCAGGGCGTAGCGGCGGAAGCAGGGCCCGATCTCCATCTGCATCCGGGCGTGGAAGAACGTGTTCCGATTGCGCCAGACCTCGGCCGGTAGCCACGCGCGCAGCCGCAGCAGATCGCGGTAGCCGACCCGCAGACCCTCGCGGAGGGCGAGGGGTTCGGGGCCGCCCTGTGTCGCGGCGGTCTCGGCCGGCGGACAGCGCGGGGGGCGCTGGGTCGCGTCTGCCGCGAGGGCGGCGCCCGGCGCCGTCCCCCAGGCGAGCGCCCACGCCACCGCGAAGGCGATCCGGCGCGCCCGCGGCGCGTTGGGTTTCGACCGATGCTGGGTCGCCACGGCGTTCCTCTCGTCCCCGTTGCTACCCTATCGCGTTCCGGAGGAGGACGACGTGCGGCGTTCGATCGGCACCCCTCTCGCGCTCGGCATCGCGCTCGCGGTCCTGGTGGTCGCGCTGGGGGTGGGCTGGCAGATCCTGGTCCTCGACGATCCGCGACCCCTCGCGCGCGGCTTGTCGACCCGCGACTGGGTGATGCTGGTGCTCGGCGGCGTCTTCTTCTCCCTGGTGCTCATCGGGCTGCTGGGCCTGTCGCTCTGGCTGGTGCGCGAGATGCGTTTGAATCAGCGCCAGCAGGCCTTCCTCGACGCGGTCACCCACGAGATGCGCACGCCGCTAGCGTCGCTGCGTCTCTACCTGGAGACGCTCGAGCGGCACGACCCGGACGCGGAGAAGCGCCGCGAGTTCCTGCATCGGATGGGGCAGGACGTGGACCGCCTCGATCACACGGTGGGACAGGTGCTGCTGGCGGCACGTAGCGAGGAGGGGCGACGGCGTGTCCCGACGGACGACGTCGAACTCGAGGACCTGCTCACCGAGTGCATCGGCGAGCTGCGCGAGGTCCACGCCTTGCCCGAGTCGGCGGTGCAGCTCGACGTACGGCCCCACGCCTCCGTCCGCGGCGATCGCACCGAGCTCGGCGTGGTGTTCCGCAACCTGCTGGAGAACGCTGCCAAGTACTCGGAAGACCCGGTCGAGATTCGCGTCGGCGTCGAACAGACCAGCGATGGTCGGGTCGACGTATCGATCTCGGACCGCGGCATCGGCATTCCGGCGCGCGAGCTGCGCAAGATCTTCCAGCGCTTCTACCGCGCCGGTCGCGACGTGCAGCGCACGGCCTCCGGGCTCGGGCTCGGCCTGTTCATCGTGCGTTCGCTCGTGCGCAAGCAGGGCGGTCGCGTCGTCGCACGCAGCGAGGGCTCGGGCACGGGCAGCCGCTTCGTCGTGTCGCTGCGCGCCGCCGGTCGCCTCGCCGAACCGGAGCGCGCATGAGTCGGGTCCTGGTCGTCGAGGACGAAGAGCATCTGGCGGACGGCCTGCGCTTCAACCTCGAGCAGGAAGGGCACGACGTGTCGATCGCCCGCGATGGACTGGCCGCGCTGGAGGCGTTGGCCGAGCCCGAGGCCGGGATCGACCTGGTGCTACTCGACCTGATGCTGCCCGGAGCGAGCGGCTTCGAGGTGCTCTCGCGCACGCGTGCAGCCGGCCACTACGTGCCCGTGCTGATCCTCACCGCGAAGGACGGGAGCGAGGACCGGGTGCGCGGCCTCGAAGAGGGGGCGGACGACTATCTAACGAAGCCCTTCCACCTCGACGAGCTGCTGGCGCGGGTCCGCGGCCTGTTGCGACGCCGGCGCTGGGACGGTGTCGCCGACGGGCCGGCGTTGCAGCCCGTGGCGATCGGCGCGGCGACGGTGCACTTCGACCGTTTCGTGCTGGAAACGGCCGACGAAACGATCCAGCTCACGCCGCGGGAGCTCGGCCTGCTGCGCGCCTTGATCGACGCCGACGGGGAAGTCGTGACCCGCGGTGAGCTCCTGGAGCGTGTGTGGGGACTGCGACCCGACACACGAACGCGCGTCGTGGACAGCTTCGTCGTACGGCTGCGTCGCTACCTCGAGCGCGATCCGTCGCGCCCGGAATACCTCCTGTCCGTACGCGGCCACGGCTATCGCCTGGTGCGGACTCCCGCCACCCCTTGAGAACCCGGCGCCTGGCGTGCGACCCTTCTTCTCGTGAGAGATGTCCTGACGTTTCACGTCGAGCCACAGCTCCGGGACGCGACGCTGATCGCGGCCTTCGAGGGGTGGAACGACGCCGGTGAGGCGGCGACCGGGGCGGCGCGTTTCCTGTCCGACGCGATCGCCGCGGTACCGCTCGCCGAGATCGACGGCGAGCCGTATCTCGACTTCACCGTGACGCGTCCGTGGGTGCGCACCGATGAGACCGGGCGGCGCAGGGTCGAGTGGCCCGGAACGCATTTCTCCTATGGAGCGACGGGCGCGGCGTGCGAACTCGTGATCGCGCGCGGTGCCGAACCCCACCTGCGTTGGCGCGACTACTGTGATCAGTTCGCGGCCGTCGTCACGCGCCTCGGGATCCGCCGAGTGGTGCTGCTCGGTGCTTACGTCGCCGACGTCGTGTACTCGCGTCCGGTCGGCGTGACGGGCTTCGCCGACGACGAGGACCGCCTGCACGACATCGGGGTCGAGCCGTCGCGCTACGAAGGCCCGACCGGAATCGTCGGAGTACTCGGCGAGCGGCTGTCGTCGGAGGGCGTCGAGGTGCTGAGTCTCTGGGCCGGGTTGCCGCACTACATCAGCGCGAGCCCGAACCCGCGCGGTTCGTTGGCCCTGGTGCACAAGCTCCGCGCGGCGCTCGCCCTCGCGGTCGACGACGAACCGCTCCAGCAGGAGGCGGCGGCCTTCGAACAGAAGATCTCTGCCCTGGTGTCGGGCGACCCGGAACTGTCCGAGTACGTGCGGCAGCTCAAGCGCCGCGAATTCGCGCAGTAGGCGCGTCTCGCTACGCCGCGGAGACCTCGATCGACTGTTCGATCAGCATGACCGGGATGCCGTCGTCGACCGGATAGATCACGCGACCATCCTCGCGGATCAGCGCCTCGACGAGCGGCTTCTCGACGGCCTCACCGCCGCGATTGCGCAGGCGTCCGGCCTCGACTTCGGCATTGATGCGGCCGAGCACGTCGTCGCTGGCCTCGGACACGGGCTGACGCGTCTCGGGGCAGACGAGGATCTCGAGCAGGGTGGGGCTGATGGGCATGGGATTCCTCCTCAGCGGAGCATGCTGGATGGATAGTCGAGGATACGCCGGGCGACGATCAGCTGATTGATCTGCTGAGTGCCCTCGTAGATATCGTTGATCTTCGCGTCGCGCATCCACTTCTCGACGAGCAGCTTCTTCGAGTAACCCGCGGGGCCGAGGATCTCGACGGCCTTCTGGGTGATCTTGGTGACGGCCAGGCCCGCCTTCGCCTTCGCCATCGACGCTTCGAGGTTGTTGGGCTTGCCCTGGTTCATCATCGTCGCGGCGCGCCAGGTGAGGAGCCGTGCGGCCTGGAGTTCGGCCTCCATCTCGATGACGTCGCGCTCGACCGCCGTCTGGGCGTGGGGGCCTGCGTCGTAGCGCAGCGCGACCCCCTGGCGTTCGAGTTCTTCGAGCACGGTGTCGAGGGCCGCGCGCCCGACACCGACGGCCATCGCCGCGACGATCGGTCGGCTCGCATCGAAGGTCGCCATCGCGCCCTTGAAGCCCTTGTCCCCCGACGACTTCGGGCCCTTCTTCTTGACCTCGGCCCGGCCGAGCAGGTTTTCCTTCGGGACCCGACAGTTCTCGAAGACGAGGGTGGCCGTGTCCGACGCCCGGATGCCGAGCTTCTTCTCGCAGCCGACCAGACGCATGCCCGGCGTCCCGGCGGGAACCACGAACGCCTTGATCCCGCCGCGTCCCGCCGACTTGTCGACGGTGGCCCAGACCGCGACGAAGCCCCCTTCGAAGGTGGCTGCGCCTTCGCCGGCGGTGCAGAAGATCTTCGTTCCGTTCAGCACGTATGCGTCGCCGTCGAGGTCGGCCGTCGTCTGGATCGCGGCGGAGTCGGAGCCCGCCGCGGGCTCGGTGATCGCCATCGCGCCCCAGACCGGCTCGCCCTCGCCCTTGAACGGTGCAAGGAAGCGCGCCTTCTGTTCGGGGGTGCCGGCAGCCGCGACCGCCGATCCGCCCAGCGCCGCCGTCGGCATGCGCAGATACAGGCCCGCGTCGCCCCAGCAGAGTTCTTCGGCCTGCACGCACACCTGGACGAAGCCGTCTCCCGGGGCGTCGAGCTTCATGCCCTGCGGTCCGCTGCGGCCTTCCTTCCAGAAGTAGTCGACCCATTCGGTCGGGAGTGTGTGCTCTTCGAGGTCGTACTTCCGCGAGATCGGCCGCATCTGTTCGGCCGCCATCTTCCGGTAGTGCGCCTGGGCGGTGCGGGTGTTGTCGGTGAGATCGAAGGAGATCGGCATCGGTGTCCTCAGACGAGTGTGAGCGCCTCGAAGCAGGAGAAGCCTCGGGCGTTGCGGAGGTGCATTTCCGGCAGGTAGTCGCGGATGTAGCCATGGCCGCCGAAGACCTGGACCGCGCCGTCTGCGACTTCGAGGGCGACGCGCTGCGCCTGCCGCGACGCCAGTGTGGTCTCGCGCCCGGCCGGCAGGCCCTGGTCGAGTCGCCAGGCCGCTTCCCAGGTGAGCAGACGCGCCGCGTCGATCTCGATCGCCATGTCGGCGAGCTTGAACGCGATCGCCTGCTTCGTGGCGATCGGGCCGCCGAACGCCTCGCGCTCCTTGGCGTAGTCGCGCGCCACTTCGAAGGAGGCCCGCGCGACGCCCACCGCCATGGCCGCGAGGGCGACGCGCCCGCGGTGCAGCAGCGCGGCCAGCCCGTCGGGTCCAACCGGGAGCACGGCGTTGGCGGCGACCATCACGCCGTCCAGCTGGAGCTCGGCCGTCGGGAAGGCCTGGATGCCCAGGTTGTCCTCGGTGGCGGCCTTGAGCCCGGCTGCGTCGCGCGCCATGCCGTACAGCGCCGGTCCATCGGGGCCCAGCGCCGAGACCCAGACGGGGCCGTCGCCGGCGAGCCACGGCACCAGGCACTTCTGGCCCCGGAGTTCGAAACCGCCGTCGGCGGGCGTCGCGGAGGTGGCCGGCTGGAACACGTCGGCGGCAAAACCCGGTTCTACGACCGCGAGGGAGCCGGGTGCGAAGGCCGCACCGGTCAGGGCGGGAAGCCAGCGCGCCTGCTGCCCGGCCGCGCCGAAGTCCGCGACGGGGATGGCGCTCAGCGACGGCGAAAGCGCCGCCAGCGCGATGGACAGGTCGCCCCAGGCGAGCTCCTCCGCGATCAGGACGCCGGTCACGGCGCTGCGTTCACCGCCGCCTCCGTGCTCGGTCGCGATCCCGTTCGCCACCAGTCCGAGCTCGTGTGCACTCTGCAGCACGGCGCGGGGTACCTCGCGCGCCTCGTCGCACTCGCGGGCGCGGGGGCGCACCTCGTTGGCGGCGAACTGATGCACGGTCTCGCGGATCAGCTGCTGCTCTTCATCGGGTTCGAAGTCGATCACGGCCACCTCGTGGAGACTGCGGGCTGCGGGGCAAACGCCGCAGCCAGGAGAAACAGGGGAGGGCGACGAGGCCCGCGCAGTCGCGAAACCCGGTCCGGGTGCGATCCCCTCGGAAACCCAGGCGAATCCCTCGCGGACGGGCGTGCGCGGTGCTCGCGGCGGGCATCCTCGGCAGGCGCGGCGCCACCGTAGCACCGGCGCGCGGCGCGTCGCGGGGGCCTCTCGACGCGATCGGCCCAGACGTTGGCGCAGATCGGAAATAGGACGCGCCAAGGGCGCTTTTCGCCGGCCGTTTTCGGGCCAATTCACCTTGACGCGACCCGGCTTACGGGATATCACACCGCGCGTCGCGGGCGATGCGCACCCCGCATCGTTCGTCCTTCCCAAACGCTCACGCACCCCGTACTCAGGCTCTTCGCGGGCAGCCCGGGCGCTTCCTTCCAGGAACGCCGTCCCAACGAGGCTCTCGCACAGGAACCGGTACGGGATTCGTCGTTCTTGCCCCCGACGGTCCGGCCCGTACCCATACGGAGACGGAATGCGCGGGGCTCCGTGGCGTGAGTGACTTCCACTCGTCCCGACGCCCCACAGGAGCTGGCAGTTCCACGCATGAGACACCTCGCCCCGACGCGTCCTTGGATCCTTGGAGCTCTGGTCGTCGCGGCGGCCCTCGTATGGATGGTCGCGGGTTTCGGCGGGACACCGGTGCAAGCGGCGGACACGGACATCCGCATCGCGAAGAGTGTCTGCGAAGCCCACGAGCTCCGCGCCCTGGCCGAAGCCGACCCGGATCTCCAGATCGAGATTCCGCGCGAGTTCGCGACGCCCTGGCCCACCCGCGAGGCCTGCCTCTCCCACACGGCCGCGGAGGATCCCGACGCCCCGGGACCGCTCCAGCCGATCCAGTTCAGCCACAAGCACCACGCCGGCATGTACGAGATCGAGTGCGAGTACTGCCACTCGGGAACCGATCGCTCGCCGGCGGCCGGTGTTCCGTCCGTCGAGTTGTGCATGGGCTGCCACGCCCAGTTCCCCGCGAGCTACGACGAACTCGAAGGCATCCAGACGCTGAAGAAGCACTGGGAAGAGAAGAAGCCCATCGAGTGGGAGCAGATCCATCGGTTGCCCGAGCACGTGCAGTTCCAGCACCGCGCGCACATCCGCGCGGGCTTCGACTGCCAGCGTTGTCACGGCAACGTCGAGGAATACGACAAGCTGCCTCTGGTCGAGGACACCATCTGGTGGCCCTGGGGGTTGCCCTCGGCCAAGCTCGAGATGGGTTGGTGCATCGACTGCCACCGAGAGAACGGCGCGACGCAGGATTGCTACGCCTGCCACTACTAGGCGAACCGCGGCGCGAAAGAGCGCCGGAGTTGGGGACGGATGGGCGATTTCGACCGACGAGACTTTCTGAAGCTGGTAGGGACCAGCGCAGGTGCGGCAGCCGCCGCGGGCTGCGCAGAGTTGCCCGAGAAGCTGATCCCGTACGTGGTGCAGCCCGAGGAGATCACCCCCGGTCTGCCCGTGATCTATGCGTCGACCTGCCAGGAGTGCGCCGGCGGCTGCGGGTTCCACGTCAAGACCCGCGAAGGCCGACCGATCAAGTACAACGGAAATCCCGAGCATCCCATCAACCGGGGCTATCTCTGCTCGAAGGGACAGGCTTCGATCGGGCGTACCTATCACCCGGACCGCTATCGCGGCCCGATGCAGCGCGGAGCCGACGGCACCTACACACCGGTCGCGTGGGAAGAGGCTCTGGCAAAGCTGTCCCGCTCGGTTGCGGGTGCAGGCTCGAAGGTCGCGGTGTTCGGGGCGCCGGTGGGCCCGACGCTCGGCGATCTGATCGATCAATGGCTCGTCGTCGCAGGCGGTGGAACTCGGATCACCTACGACCCGTTTGCGCCTGAGGCACTGATCCACGCCACCGAGGCCGTCTTCGGTGTGGCATCGCAGCCCATCTTCGACCTCTCCGAGACCGACCTGGTGATCGACTTCGGCTCGGACGGGCTCAGCACCGGGCTTTCTCCGGTCGAGCACACCTACCAGCTGATGGCCGCGCGGGACGTCGAGAGCGAGGCGGGCCGCAAGGCGCGGCTCGTCTACGTCGGTCCCCGGCTCGACGAGACGGCGGGTGCCTCGGACGAGTGGCTACCGGCGAAGCCGGGCACCGAAGGGCTGCTCGCGCTGTCGATCGCCTCCGAAGCCGTGGCTTCGATCCGGCGGCGCGGCGGAAGCCTGGACGCTGCGGCCGAGGCCCTCGTGGGCCGGCTCTCGGGTTTCGAGGCGGCCAAGATCGCGAAGATCTCCGAGGTGCCCGAGGCCACGATTCGCCGCCTCGGCGTCGCGCTCGCGAACGCCAAGCGTCCCGCGGCCTTGCCTCCGGGCGTCGCGCTCACGAGTCGTCGCGCGACCGCCACGAACGCCGCGGTCCTGATCCTCAACACCGTGATCGGAGCGCTGGGCAAGACCCTGACGATTCCCCCGGTTACGGGCACGCCGACTCCGTTCCGTGAGGTGGCCCGGCTGATCGACGCGATGCGATCGGGCGACGTCGACGTGCTCGTCGTTCACGGCTCGAATCCCCTCCATTCGCTCCCGAAGGACGCCGGGTTCGCCGAGGCGCTCGAAAAGGTGAAGCTGGTGGTCTCCACGGCTTCGATGCCCGACGAGACGTCGATGCGCGCTCACCTGGTGCTCCCCGATCACACGACGGCAGAAAGCTGGGGCGACGCCGCACCCCGGGATGGCGTGATCAGTCTCGTCCAGCCCACCCTGCGACCGCTCTACGACACGCGCGCCTTCGGCGACGTGCTGCTCGAGTCGGGGCGGCAGATCGGCGGCGAGTCCGGTGGCACGCTGCCGAAGGGCAGCTTCCGCGAAGTGATCGAAGCCGCTTGGAGTCACACCGACTGGCGCGCAGCGCTGCAGCGCGGCGGTGTGTTCCGGCCGCCTGCTTCGGCGGAGCTCGACCCGGGCGCTGGTCTGGCGAGCCTCGAGTGGCGCGAGCCGCAGCTCGAGGGGGAAGGGACCTTCACGGTCCTGCCGGTTCCCTCGCCGATGCTCGGCGACGGGAGCGGCGCGAACCTGCCTCTTCTCCAGGAGATTCCCGACCCCATCACGAAGGTGGCCTGGCAGTCCTGGGCAGAGATCAGCCTCGACATGGCTGACCAGCTTGGCGTGGGCGTCGGCGACATTCTCTGGGTCGAGACGACCTACGGGCGCATCGAGGTGCCGGCCTGGCCCCGCGGTGGCGTGCGCGACGACGTGATCGCGATCGCTTTCGGACAGGGACACACGGTCGGGCGCTGGGCGTCGATGGCACCGGAAGGCGAGCTGACCGGTCCTGCCCGCGGCGTGAACGTCAACGAGATCCTGCCGGCACTCACGGACGAGAGCGGTGGACGCGCGTTCCTGGCCGTGAAGGCGAAGGTCACCAACAGCGGCGACTACCGACGCTTGCCCTTCACCCAGGCCACCGACAACAAGCGCGGACGGATGCTCGGCGAGAGCATCTCTCTGGTGGCACTCGCCAAGGGAGGCGAAAGCCCCTGGGCCGCGAACGAGGTGGCTGGACAGCCCCACGGTGGCGGTCATGGCGACGACCACGGCGCGGCGAAGGACGATCACGGCGCGGCCGCCGCCGCCCACGGCGACGCGGGACACGGCGAAGGTCACGGCGACGGCCACGGTGGCTCGCACGAGATCCTGCGGGCGTTCGACCCGGTCGACGACTCGGCTCCCGAAGATCCGTATCGATGGGGCATGGCGGTCGACCTGGACCGCTGCACGGGGTGCAACGCGTGCGTCGTCTCCTGCCACATCGAGAACAACATCCCGGTCGTCGGCGAAGAGGGCGTACTGCGCTCGCGCCAGATGAGCTGGATGCGCATCGAGCGCTTCATCGGTGAGGGCGAGCAGTCGTTCAAGACCGGTCGACCGGGCCCTCAGAACCACGAAGAGCTCGGCAACGTCGACGTTCGCAATTCGCCGATGATGTGCCAGCAGTGCGGCGCCGCGCCTTGCGAGCCCGTCTGCCCGGTCTACGCGACCTACCACACCGAGTCGGGCCTCAACGGCATGATCTACAACCGCTGCATCGGCACGCGCTACTGCGCGAACAACTGCCCTTACAAGGTGCGGCGCTTCAACTGGTTCGACTACCAGATCGAGGGCTGGCCGGAGCCGATGGGTCTCGGGCTGAACCCGGACGTGACGGTCCGTGGCCAGGGCGTGATGGAGAAGTGCACCTTCTGCATCCAGACGATCCAGGCGACCCGTCAGGCTGCGGCGGACGAGGGTCGCGACGTGCTCGGACCGGGTGAGGTCCAGACGGCCTGCCAGAGCAGCTGTGCATCGGGGGCCATCACCTTCGACAACCTCAAACTCCCCGGCAACACCGCGACCGCCAAGGTCGACGCCAACAAGAGCCGCGCCTACCACGCGCTCCACGTTCTCAATGTGCGACCGGCCATCACCTACCTGGCGAAGGTCGCTCGCGAAGAAGGACACGAGGGATGACGCCGCCGCCGCCCGCCGAATCGGTCGCTGCCATGATCCGGCCCACGCCGGTCATGAATGATTCGAAGGTCAACCGCGACCTTCTCCGCGTAATGGAAGGAGCTTCGATCGGTTGGATCGTCCTGCTCCACATCGCGGTTTTCTTCATGCTCGCGGCCGGCGCCACCTGGGTCTACCAGGTCTACAAGGGCCTCGGTATCGGCGGCTACGCCCACCCCGTCTTCTGGGGCGCTTACATCGTGACCTTCGTGTTCTGGGTGGGTATCGCTCACGCCGGCACGCTGATCTCGGCGATTCTGTTTCTGTTCCGCGCGAAATGGCGCAACGCGATCAACCGCAGCGCGGAGGCGATGACCGTCTTCGCGGTGCTCACGGCGGCCCAGTTCCTCGGGATCCACGTCGGCCGGATGTGGAAGTCCTACTTCATCCTGCCGTACCCGAACCAACGCGCGCTGTGGGTGAACTTCAAGAGTCCGCTCTTGTGGGACACCTTCGCGATCACCACCTACGCGACGATCTCGATCCTGTTCCTCTTCGTCGGGCTGATCCCCGACTTCGCGATCGCCCGCGACCGCGCCACCGGCTGGCGCAAGGGCCTCTACACCGTGCTCGCCCTCGGTTGGCAGGGCAAGTCGAGGCAGTGGAAGTCACACAACCGCACGGTGCTCCACCTGTCGGGTCTCGCGACCCCGCTGGTGCTCTCGGTCCACTCGGTGGTTTCCTGGGACTTCGCCATGTCGATCGTGCCCGGCTGGCACGCGACGGTCTTCGCACCGTACTTCGTGGCCGGCGCCATCTTCTCCGGCTTCGCGATGGTGCTGACGATGATGATCCCCGTCCGCCGCATCTTCGGCCTCGAGGAGTACATCACCGACTACCACTTCGAGAACATGTCGAGGTTCATCCTGCTGACCTCGATCATCGTCAGCTACGCCTACGCGGCCGAGTACTTCGTCGCCTGGTACAGCGGCGTCGAGGCCGAGCAGAGCTCGTTCTGGCTACGCGCCTTCGGCCCATACTGGATCTCGACGTGGGTGATGATCATCTGTAACGGCGTCGTCCCACAGATCTTGTGGTTCAAATGGGCGAGAACCCACATACCCACACTCTTCGTGGTGTCCGTGCTGATCAACATCGGCATGTGGTTCGAGCGCTACGTCATCATCATCTCAGGCTTGTCGCGCGAATACGATCCGGCCGTCTGGGGCGTCTACACACCCAGCTGGGCCGAGCTGATCATCGTTGCCGGAAGCTTCGGCTTCTTCTGTCAGTTCTTCCTACTCGCGCTCAAGGTGATCCCGATGATCGCCATCGCCGAGGTGAAGGAACTCGAGATCCACGCCAAGGCCCACGGCGAGGGAGGACACTGATGCCGACCCTGATGGGCGTCTTCGAACAGCCCGACCACATCGCGGCAGCAGCGACACGCCTGCGCGATCGCGGCTATGACAAGATGGAGACATACTCTCCCGCGCCGTTCCCGGAAGTGGACGACGCCGTGCACCCCGAGCCGAGCCCCGTGCGCCGGTTCACCCTGGTGGGCGGCCTGCTCGGGGTGGTCACCGGCTACGCACTCACCCTGTGGATGTCGAACGACTGGCCGATCATGCTGGGCGGGAAGCCGTTCTCGTCGATCCCGCCGTACACGATCATCGCCTTCGAGCTGACGATCCTCTTCGGCGGTGTGCTGACCGTGGTGGGTCTCTTCATCATGGCCGGCCTCGGGAAGTTCCAGCTCGACCCGCACTACCACCCCCGCTTCTCCGGGGAGGAGTTCGGTCTGGTCGTCGAGTGTCGCGAGCGCGACGTGCCGGAGATCGACGGTCTGCTCCGCGACCACCACGCGACGGAGGTGAGCCTTGTCGACTCTCAGTGAGGTGCACTCGTCGCGGGATGCCGCGCGCAAGCGCGGCCTGCGGATCTCGCGATCCTTCTTCGTGGGCACTGCGTTCCTGCTCGTCTTCAGCGTCGGCTGCTGGGAGCAGTGGTCGGATACGTGGTTCCCGCAGATGAAGCGCCAGAAGGCGCAGCAGGCCTTCGAGATCGTCCTGTTCGACGAGCAGGTCGAGGGTTTCGTGCCGCCCGAGGGCACCGTACCGGCCGTCGGCGCGCCGCCGCCGACCTGGGACCCGAACGACGAGCCCACCCAGAACGCCCTGGTGAACCCTCGACCGATGTCGCTCGACTCCCTCGAGAACGGCAAGGTCGCCTACGAGATCTACTGCGCGACCTGCCACGGTGACACCGGCGTCGGCGACGGCCCGGTCAGCATGAACGGCGACCTGCGCGGTCCGTTCGGTGGTGTCCTGGCCATCGCAGGCCCGGCGAGCATCGCCAAGATCCGCAGCGACGGTCACATCTATTCGACGATCCGGTACGGACGTCGACGCATGCCCGGCTACGCCCGGATCCCTTCCGACGACCGCTGGGACATCGTCAATTACATCCGATACCTGAACGAGCAGAAGGGAATCGGCCAGTGAGCAGCCAATACGTGGCAAACCCCCGCGAACTGCCGAACGGCGTGACGGCGGGCTGTGTGGCTCTGGTCGTGATCGGCGTCATCGCGCTGTTCTACGGCCTCTCGACGGACCCCGCGACCACCTGGCGCGCCTTCCACGTGAACTACCTCTACTGGGGCACCCTGTCGCAGGCGGCCCTGTGCCTGGGCTGCGCGCTGGTCATCATCGGCGCGAAGTGGGCCGGCCCGATTCGCCACGTGGCCGAGGGCCTGGCGGCATGGGTTCCGATCTCGTTCGTGCTCTTCCTCGTCGGCAACTACTTCGGCCGCGAGTACATCCACACGAATTGGATCCATGGGGCGCCTCCCGGCAAGGAAGGGTGGCTGAACTTCACCCGCGTGTTCTGGACCGACGCGGCGGTGCTCGCGGTCGGCGCGCTCCTCACGATCGTCTACCTGCGCACCAGCTTCCGCCCCGCGCTGGCAGGCGCGGCCGAGCGGGCCACGCGCGCGAAGGGACTCTTCGAGAGCTGGACCGCTGGCTGGCGGGGCGACGAAGAGGAGTACGCCGATTCGCAGCGCAAGCTGCGGGTGCTCGCTCCGACGATTTGTCTCGTCTACGCGTTCGGCAACACCTTCATCGCTTTCGATCAGGTCATGTCGCTGACGCCGACCTGGTTCTCGAACATCTTCGGCTGGTACTTCCTCTGGGGTGGCTTCCTCTCGGGTGTGTGCCTCACAGCGCTCATCTGCGTCCTGCTTCGCGCCACGGCGCCCGGCTGGGACGTCGAGATCACGAAGCCCCGCATGCACGATCTCGGGAAGATGATGTTCGCCTTCTCGATCTTCTGGATGTACCTCTTCTTCGCCCAGTACATCGTGATCTGGTACGGCAACCTTCCCGAAGAGACTCAGTTCTTCCAGGCGCGCCTCGGGACCCAGTTCCTGCAGGACAGCTGGGAGGTCGTGTGGGCCTACTTCGACGAGCCCTACGTGAAGGTGGCGCTCTTCGCCTGGCTCGGCTGCTGGCTCACGCCCTTCTGGGTGCTGCTCGGCCAGACTCCGAAGAAGACCCCGGTCATCCTGGGGAGCGTCGCCGCCATCGTGCTCTTCGGTTTCTGGCTCGAGCGCAACATGCTGGTCTGGCCGTCGCTGGTGCCCGAAGACGGCATGTCCTGGTTCGGTCCGATCCAGGTCGGTCTCGCAGTCGGGTTCCTCGGGGCCTTCGTGCTGACCTTCCTGGTCTTCAGCCGGATCTTCCCGACGCTGCCGCTGCCGAAGCGTTCGTAGCGGCGCCCAGCCGCAACCAAGCGCTTCGCTAGTCTCGCCGGGTGGAACCTCGCCGACCCGATGCGGATGCGCCGCCGACTCCGCCCGGGTCGGGGGCGAGCGGGGACCGGGAAGCGTCGGGGGAGTCGTTGAGCTTCTCCCTGGAAGGCCGTGAAGCGATCCGCTTCGAGGCCGACGGTTTCCACCACCCAGCAGCGGCTTCGGGCAGCAAGCGGGTGTTCACGCGCTTCGCTGCGCTCACCCACGTGGCCACCACGCCGCGCGCCCTGTGGATCGGCGCCGAGGATTCGGTCTACGTGCTGCCGCGCGGATCCTTCGTGGCATCCGAGGACCCGGAGCGTATGGTGCAGGCGCTGCTCTCCCGCGTCACCCAGCTGCCCGAGGGTGCCGCGCAGCTCGCGCGCATGTCCGAGGTGGAGGCGACGGCCCGACTCGATGAGCGCGAGATCGCCACCTGGGCGTTCGCGGCGCTGTGCGTTCTCGTCTACGTGGCGCAGCTCTTCCATACCCCGTGGCTCGAGCGCGTCAGCTACTTCAACGGCGCCATGGCCGCTCAGGGCGATTGGTGGCGCTACGTGACGGCGAACGTATTCCACAGCTACCTCGTCCACCTGGTCTTGAATGTCGCCGGGCTGGTCGCCGTCGGGTCGCTCGTCGAGCATGCGCTCGGGACCGCGCGCACGCTCTTTTTGATGATCGTGTCCGGCGTGGCAGCGATGGTCGTCTCCGGGCTCGCGACGTCGGTTCCCGTGGTCGGGGCGTCGGGCGTGGTCTCCGGCCTCGTCGGGGCGCTGCTCTGGCTCGAGCTCCGCATGACCGACCAGCTCCCCGCCTGGTGGCGCGTTCCCAGGCGCGTTCTCTTCTGGGTGATCGGGATCAGTGCGGTTCTCTCGCTCTTGCCCGCCATCGCGGGGGCGGCTCACCTGGGAGGCTTCGTCGGCGGCATCATCGCTATGCGCCTGGTGATCGATCGTGGTCTCGGGTCGCGTGCCAGCGAGGGTTGGATTCGCGGCGCGGCCACCGCCGGCGTCGTGCTGACGGCTGCTTCGATGGCGACGGCCACCTACCACGCGAGCTCCGCGGATTCCTTCCTCGAGCGCTACGGCGGCCGGGTGCTGATGACCTATCAGCTCACGCCCTACGACGCGAACGAGTGGGCCTGGCTGATCGCGACGACTCCGGACGCGAGCGCGGAGATGCTCGAGAACGGCCGCCAGTTGGCGGAGCAAGCGGTTCAGGCCACCGACCGGTCCGAGCCGGCCATCCTCGATACGCTCGCCGAGCTGCACTTCCAGCTGGGGAACGCCGAGGCGGCACAGATCCTGATCGACGAAGCGATCGAGCTCGAGCCGACGAACACCTACTACCGCGGCCAGCGCGCGCGTTTCGAAGCCGGGAACCCCGAAGCGCCCCTACCGCCGGCGAACGAAGCGGACGGGATCCTCGACCTTACGGTGTGAACTCGTCGCCATCCTCGGCGATGATCACGCGTCCGTCGTAGTGGTCGGCGATCTCGAGCGTGACCTGCAGGTCGAGCACCGGCGGCGGTCGCAGGCGCACCAGCGCGAGCACCGGTACTTCGGCGCGGCGCGCGAGGCTGCCGACTTCGCGGTACTCGGTCAGGAGGGCGGCCTCGCGCTCCAGCAGTTCCGGGTCCAGATCGATGCCGAGATCGGTGGCCTCTTCGGGGGTCGGCACGCGCGCGGCATCGTGGACGAGCAGGTGCGCGCCGCGCGCCGCTTCTTCGAGGGCCTCGAGTCCCCAACCGACACCGCCGACCACCGCGCGCCGATCCCCGGCGCGCAGCTGCCAAGCCAGGCTGGGCACCGGGCCGCCGTCGAGGCCGATGGCCGTGAACGACAGCGCTCCTTCGCTGCCCTCCCATCCGTCTTCGGCTTCGACGACCTCGAAGCGGGGGCTGGGGGCCGGGAGGCCGAGGGCTTCCGCCCGAGCGGTCACGCCGCGCGACACCACCTGCGCCGCGGCCTGCGCGATCTCGCCGATGCCCGGCGGTCCGACGATCCGGATCGGTTCCTGTCGACCGGCCAACCATGCCGCCGACAGCCAGTCGTCGAGTCCGACGAGGTTCTCGGGCAAGAGCGCCGTTACGAGCAGGGTGTTCGGCTGGGACACGGGGACGGTGGCGGCGCGCAGCGCTTCGGCGAGCCCACGTCCGGCGTCCACCAGCACGACGTCCGCGCCCTGGCCGGCGGCGATCGAGGTGCCGCGGCGGTTGTGGTCCTCGGCCATGCCGGCGGTTCCGAGGGTGACCACCGTGAAGCGCTCGAACTGGCGCGGGTCGAGGGGGCGCACACCCTCGGCCACCTGGTCGAACTGCCAGGCGGCGCACGTGAGCACCCAGCTGGCCACGCCCACCAGGAGCGCGATCAAGAAGCCCGCCATCCGGAAATTCATGGAGCCGAGACCTCTACTGGAAGACGACCGTCTTGTTGCCGTAGACGAGAACCCGGTCGTCGAGGTGCCAACGCACGGCCCGGGAGAGCACGTTGCGTTCGACGTCGCGTCCCTTGCGGACGAGCTCGGCGATCGTGTCCTGATGGCTGGCGCGGATCACGTCCTGCTCGATGATCGGGCCCTCGTCGAGGTCCTTCGTCGCGTAGTGTGCGGTGGCGCCGATGAGCTTGACGCCGCGTTCGTGCGCCTGGTGGTAGGGCTTCCCCCCGCTGAAGGCGGGGAGGAACGAATGGTGGATGTTGATCACGCGGTGGATGAAGTGTTCGACGAAATCCGAGGAGAGGATCTGCATGTAGCGCGCCATCACCACGAGATCGATGTCCGCCCCGTCCAAGAGCGCGATCTCCTTCTCTTCCTGCGCGCGCTTGGTCTCCTTGGTGATCGGGAAGACGTGGTACGGCACGTCGAACTGGGCCGCGACCGGCGCGAGCGATTCGTGGTTGCTCACGATCATCGAGAGCTCGCAGTCGAGTTCACCGGCGCGGTGTCGCAACAGGAGGTCATAGAGACAGTGATCGGTGCGGCTGACGAAGATCGCCACCCGCTTCGGGCGGCTCGGCTCGGAGAGCCGCCAACGCATCTGCAGGCGGTCGGCGACCTCGGCGATCGCCGCCTTCAGGCTCGTCGCGTCGGTGCGCAGCTCGGTCGTGTCGAAGCGGATGCGCTGGAAGAAGATGCCGGCGAGCGGGTCGGTGTGCTGGTCCGCGTGGAGGATGTTCGCGCCGTGTCCGTAGAGCACCTGGGCCAGGGCGGCGACGATGCCGCGTTGGTCGGGACACGACACGAGCAGCGTCCAGACCTGTCGATCCGATTCGGAAGGCCTTCGGTCTGCGCCGGAAGCTGCGCGGTCCGCGTCCGAGGGGGAAGACGCCATGGACCGATGTTCCCTGCGGGAAGGCCCGAGATCAAGTCCGGCGGGTTCCGGCGCGGGCGGGGCAGGGCGTTGCGCACCGCTTTTCGCGGCCAGGCAAAAGAAAGCCCCGAGAGCAGGCCGTCGGCTGGGCCGATGGGCCTTCGGAGCGGCTACGGCATCCGCACTCTCGGGGCGGTGGCGCTGGGAACCTGCGTCCCCTTTGCCGAGATAAGAAATTCGGCTCGTGGCGCTAGGACGCCGCCACCTCACTCGCCGTAGTACTACATTGGTTCACCGAATCACCTCCGTCTCGGCGTGGGAAACACCCAGCGAGGCCCAGACCTCGCTTCCTGCCGGCTCCCGGGGTAGTCGCCGTTACCGCCCCTACCGGTCGCCCCAAAACGACCGACCTCGGCCGCCTGGGACTCGGGGACGAGTGAAGCCCCCTGTACTCGAACGTATCGGACGAACGGGGACCTGACCAGAAGTCCGGAAGTGTGATGCCCGGCACAGCGGGCCCCTCCCACCCTGACCGATCCTGGGTTCAGCGCGGGACGCCCGGGCGCTTCTCCGAAGCCCGGATGGTCCGGGTTTCGGGATTCCCCGTCCGAATCGGCTCCTGGGCGCCCCGCGCTGTGCCTGGCCCTGCCCACCCCAGGCCCCATCCGGTCCCCGCCCGACGCGGCCCGGCGCCAGCCCTAGCCGGATCGCGGCGCGATCCGGCTCCCCGAGAGTCGTTCGGAGGCCGCGAAGGTCCGCGAATTTCCACGTGAAACGGGTACGCTAGGCGCCCGCTCGTCGGCAGTGGGAGGCAGGGATCATGGCTCGCTACGTGATGGCGCTCGATCAGGGGACCACGTCCTCGCGCGCCTTGCTCTTCGACGCCGCGGGGACGGTGGTGGCCGTCGACCAGCGAGAGTTCCCGCAGCATTTTCCGAAGCCGGGCTGGGTAGAACACGACGCCGACGAGATCTGGGAGAGCCAGCTCGCGTCGGCGCGGGGAGCGCTCGAGAAGGCGGGTGCGACCGGCGCCGATCTCGCCGCCATCGGCATCACCAACCAACGCGAGACCACGGTGGTCTGGGATCGCGCGAGTGGTCGTCCGATCCATCGCGCGATCGTCTGGCAGTCGCGTCAGACCACACGGATCTGCGACGCATTGCGTGCCGAGGGGCTGGAAGACGAGGTGCGGCGACGCACCGGCCTGGTGATCGACGCGTACTTCTCGGGCACGAAAGTGCGATTCATCCTCGATGCGGTCGATGGGTCCCAGGCTCGCGCGGAAGCGGGAGAGCTCGCCTTCG
The DNA here is from genome assembly GCA_039030075.1 of Myxococcota bacterium. NCBI lineage: Bacteria > Pseudomonadati > Myxococcota > Myxococcota bacterium. The sequence continues at coordinate 208,042 of JBCCEW010000008.1, forward strand.
GCACCATCGATAGCTGGCTGCTCCACAAGCTCACGAAGGGCCGTGTCCACGCGACCGAGTACTCGAACGTCGCGCGCACGCTCCTCTACAACGTCCACGAGCGCGACTGGGACGACCGCATGCTGGCGGCCTTGAACGTGCCGCGCGCAGTGCTCCCGGCCGTCCAGGATTCGAGCGGCGTCTTCGGGATGGCGGACCCCGAATGGTTCGGCGCCGAAGTGCCGATCGCCGGGATCGCGGGTGATCAGCAGGCCGCGCTCTATGGCCAGGGGTGCACGAGCCCGGGCCGCGCGAAGAACACCTACGGCACCGGTAGCTTCCTCCTGATGAACACCGGGGAGCAGGCCTCGGTGTCCGAGACCGGTCTGCTCACCACGCTGGCGTGGGGGATCGACGGTCGGGTCGAATACGCCCTCGAGGGCAGCATCTTCGTAACCGGCTCGGCGGTGCAGTGGCTGCGCGATGGCCTGGGGCTCCTCGAGAGCGCGGGCGAGAGCGAAGCCCTTGCTGCCAGCGTCGACGACACGGGCGGCGTGGTGCTGGTGCCGGCCTTCACCGGCCTCGGGGCTCCCTACTGGGACGAGCGCGCGCGCGGCGCGTTGGTGGGGCTCACGCGCGGGACGACGCGCGCCCACGTGGTGCGGGCGACCCTCGAGTCGATCGCCTACCAGACCCGCGACGTCGTCGAGTGCGTGCGCACTGATTCCGGCATTGCCCTCGAAGCCCTACGCGTCGACGGTGGCGCAACGGCAAACGACTTCCTCATGCAGTTCCAGGCCGACGTCCTCGGTTGCGTCGTCGAGCGCCCCCAGATGCTCGAAGTGACCGCACTCGGTGCAGCGGCGCTGGCGGGTCAGGCGGTCGGCTTCTTCGACGGGGTTCCGGGCGGCTCCGAGCAGGCGGCGGGACTCACGCGCTTCGAACCGCGCATGTCCACGGACGAGCGGGAATCGCTCTACGGCCGCTGGAAGCGGGCGGTCGAGCGGGCACGCGACTGGGCCGAAGACTGAGCCCGATGCGTCCCCAGCGACCCCTCTGCATCGCCCACCGCGGCGCGTCCGGCGAGCGTCTCGAGAACACCCTCGACGCCTACGCCCTCGCCGTCGCTCAGCAGGCGGACATGATCGAGATCGATCTGCATCTCACCGCCGACGGGGCGGTGGTGGTGGCTCATGACGAGCATCTCCCCGGCCTGCCCGGCGACGGCGCCATCGGTTCGAGCGGCCTGGACGACGTTCGCCAGATCGACCTGGGCGGGGGAGCGCGCGTGCCCACCCTCGATGAGGTACTCGACGGCTTCGCGCCCCGGATTCCCTTCAACCTGGAGATCAAGGTCGGCCCCGACGGCGCCTACGCCGGTCTGGAGTCGCGGGTCCTTGCGGCTCTCGAGGCGCGCGGGCTCTCCGAGTCGATGCTGTTCTCGTCCTTCGACGACGGGGTGCTCCTGCGACTGCGCGAGGCCTGGCCCGAGGCGCGCCTGGGCGTCCTGGTGTCGGGGCACGCGCCGCGGGGCTGGTCCCAGCGCTGCGAAACCGTCGGAGCCGAGGCCGTCCATCTGTGGCGAGGTCTGGCGGGCCACGGGACGATTCAGGAGGCCCACGCCGCCGGATGGGCGGTCTACGTGTACACCGTGGACGATCCCGCCGAGATGCGCCGTCTGCTGCGGGCCGGGGTCGACGGACTCTTCACCAACTACCCCTCCCGCCTCAAGAGCCTGCTCGACGCCGAGTTCCGAGGAAGGTCCCCCGTGGGGATTTTCGCGCCGCCGGTTTGAGGGGTCGTTTGAGGTTCGCTGAACGAAGTACGGTTCAGCGCTCGACTTTCTTGCGATTCGCTTGACCAAGCCCCCCGCCATCGCCTATGTATTCGGTGCAACACCCGAAGGCGCCTAATGAAAGTCGGTCGCGTCCCCGCCGATTTCGACGCCACCGATCGGGCGATCCTCGAGCTGCTGCAGGAGAACTGCAAGCAGCCCCTGGCCGCGATCGGTGAGAAGGTCGGGCTCTCTGCGCCCGCCGTCGTCGATCGCATCCACAAGCTCGAAGAAGCCGGCATCGTGGTGGGCTATCGCGCCCAGCTCGACGCGCGCAAGCTCGGCCGCGACGTGTCGGCCTTCATCGGGGTGTCGACCGACCGTCCCGGCGCGATCGCCCGGGTCGAGACCCAGGCGGCCCGGCTCGACGAGGTGCTCGAATGCCACCACGTCACCGGTGCCCACACCCTCCTGCTCAAGGCAAAGACCCGCAACACGGAGAGCCTCGAACGACTGATCGACCAGATTCGCAGCATCGATGGCGTCTCGCGCACCGAGACGATGATCGTGCTTTCCACCGGCACCGAGCGCACCCGGATCGCGCTCAGTCCCGAAGACGGTTTCCGGGAGCGCCCGCGTCGCGGCAAGCGACGCGCCTCGGAGGCCGACCGCCAACCCGAAGCCCATGGAGATCCGCAAGGATGACCCCCCAGCCCGATCGCGGCCCGCTTCGCCTCGAGAAGCAAGGGCTCTACGACCCCGCCCACGAGCACGACGCCTGTGGCGTCGGCTTCATCGCGAACATTCGCGGTGAGAAGTCGCACGAGGTGGTGTCGAAGGGTATCCAGCTCCTGATCAATCTCGAGCACCGCGGCGCCTGCGGCTGCGACCCCGAGACGGGCGACGGCGCCGGGCTCCTCGTCCAGCTGCCCGACGCCTTCTTCCGTCGCGAGCTCGGCACCCAGGGCATCGAGCTGCCCGAAGCCGGTCGCTACGCGGCCGGCATGATCTTCCTCGACAAGGACCCGAAGGCGGCGGCGCGTCAGGTCGAGATTCTCGAGAGCCTGGTGGCTGCCGAGGGCCAGCGCGTCCTCGGCTGGCGCGAGGTGCCCTGCGACGAGGCTGCCATCGGCTGGCTCGCTCGCGAGAGCATGCCCGCGGCCCGCCAGATCTTCGTGGCCGCCGACGGCCCCGAGGCCCAGGACGAGGACGCGTTCCAGCGCAAGCTCTACGTGATCCGGCGCCTGGCCGAGAAGCAGATCGCGGCCGAGCACGGCGACGACCACTTCTTCTACGTCACGAGCCTCTCTTCGCGGACCATCGTGTACACGGGCATGCTGATCTCGCGGCAGATCCGCGGCTTCTTCCCCGACGTGCGCGACCCGGATTTCATGTCGGCGCTCTGTCTCGTGCACTCGCGCTACAGCACGAACACCCTCGGTGCCTGGGACCTGGCCCATCCATTCCGCTATCTCGCCCACAACGGCGAGATCAATACGATCGAGGGCAACCAGAACTGGATGCGCGCGCGCGAAGGGACGCTCGAGTCGGACCTCTTCGGCGACGATCTCCAGAAGCTCTACCCGATCATGCGCGAGGGGGCGTCCGACTCGGCGCGGTTCGACAACGCCCTCGAGTTCTTGAGCCTGGCCGGTCGGGACCTCTCGGAAGCCATCCTCATGATGGTCCCGGAGGCCTGGGAAAACCGGGACGACATGGACCCGGATCTGCGGGCCTACTACGAGTATCACTCGTTCCTGCTCGAACCCTGGGACGGGCCCGCGTCGCTGGCGTTCACCGATGGCAAGAAGATCGGAGCCGTGCTCGACCGCAACGGCCTGCGTCCGTCGCGCTACGTGGTGACGAAGGACGGCTTCTTCGTGATGGGCTCCGAGGTCGGTGTCACCGACATCGACCCGGCGAACGTGGAGAGGAAGAACCGTCTGCACCCGGGCAAGGTGCTGCTGATCGACCTCGAAGAAGGCCGCATCGTCGGTGACGAAGAGTTGAAGCGCAGCTTCGTCGAGCGCAAGCCCTACCGCAGCTGGGTGGAGAACCAGCGGCTCCTGCTCTCCGACCTGCCCGATGCCCCGGTGTCGTCCCTGAAGCAGAACCGCGAGCAGCGCTTCCTGATGCAGCAGGCGTTCGGGTACACGGCCGAGGACATGAAGCTCCTGCTGGCGCCGATGGCAACCCAGGGGAAGTGGCCGATCGGTTCGATGGGCGAGGATGCCGCGCTGGCGTGTCTCTCGGATCGGCCGCAGATGCTCTACCGCTACTTCAAGCAGCGCTTCGCACAGGTCTCGAACCCGGCGATGGACTCGATCAACGAGCGCCCGGTGATGACCCTCTTCTCGACGGTGGGCGCCGAGCGCAACATCCTCGAGGAGACCGAAGAGCACGCGCGCATGGTCCGGCTGGAGCACCCGGTGCTCACCGACGAGGAGCTGGCGAAGCTCGAGAACATCGACGCGCCGGGCTTCGAGTCGCGGACGTTGCCGTGTCTGTTCAAGGTGTCCGAGGGCGGTGGCGGCCTGCGCGCGGCGCTCGACGCGCTCTGCAACGAGGCCGAGGCCGCGGTGCGCGCGGGCGCGAACATCCTGATCCTGTCGGACCGGGGCGTCGCGCCGGACCTCGCGCCGATCCCGATGCTTCTGGCGACTGGCGCGGTGCATCACCACCTGATCCGCGAGACCCTGCGCACCCGTTGCAGTCTGATCTGCGAGACCGGTGAGGCGCGCGAGGTGGCGCACATGGCGCTCCTGCTCGGATACGGCGCCGCGGGCATCAACCCCTACCTGGCGTTGCAGAGCCTGGAAGAGCTCGTCCTCGACGGCACCTTCACGCCCGAAGGGCTCGACCCGGCCACGGCGGTGAAGAACTTCATCAAGGCGAACGACAAGGGGCTGCTCAAGACCTTCGCGAAGATGGGGATCTCGACGCTCGCGTCCTACCGCGGCGCCCAGATCTTCGAAGCGATCGGGCTCGACCGGGATCTCGTGGCCCGCTGCTTCTCGGGGACGCCCTCGCGTGTCTCGGGCGTCGGCTTCGAGGTGATCGCGACCGAGGCGGCGATGCGCCACGCGCGCGCCTTCCCGGGCGAGGATTTCCAGTATCCCGAGCTCGATCCCGGCGGTCTCTACCAGTGGCGCGCGCGCGGCGAGCGTCACACGTTCAACCCGGACACGGTCTCGAAGCTCCAGATCGCGCTGCGTCGTGGTAGCTACGAGGACTACAAGGAGTTCAGTGCGGCCGCCGACGGCACCGCCGAAGAGGCCTGCACCCTGCGCGGCCTGTTCCGCTTCCGCGAGGACCTGCGACCCGCGGTGCCTCTCGACGAGGTGGAGCCCGCGGTGGAGATCGTGAAGCGCTTCTGCACCGGCGCCATGAGCTACGGCTCGATCTCGATGGAGGCGCACCAGACCCTCGCGATCGCGATGAACCGCCTCGGCGGGAAGTCGAACACGGGCGAGGGCGGTGAGGACCCGGCGCGCTTCACTCCCGACGACAACGGCGATCTGCGCCGCAGTGCCATCAAGCAGGTCGCGTCGGGCCGCTTCGGCGTCACGAGCTGGTATCTCGTCAACGCGGACGAGGTCCAGATCAAGGTGGCCCAGGGCGCAAAGCCGGGCGAGGGCGGGGAGCTTCCCGGTCACAAGGTCAACGACACGATCGCGAAGGTGCGTCACTCGACGCCGGGCGTCGGGCTCATCTCACCGCCGCCCCACCACGACATCTATTCGATCGAGGACCTCTCCCAGCTGATCTACGACCTGAAGAACGCCAACCGCTACGCGCGTGTGTCGGTGAAGCTGGTGTCCGTGACGGGTGTCGGCACGATTGCGGCCGGTGTCGCGAAGGGGAAGGCCGATGGCGTCCTGATCAGCGGCATGGACGGTGGCACGGGCGCGTCGCCGCAGGCCTCGATCAAGTATGCGGGCATGCCCTGGGAGATCGGCCTCGCCGAGACCCAGCAGACCCTCGTGTTGAACGACCTGCGCGGGCGCATCCGGGTGCAGACCGACGGCGGCTTGAAGACCGGTCGTGACGTCGTGATCGCGGCTCTGCTCGGCGCCGATGAATACGGCTTCTCGACGGCACCGTTGGTGGCGATGGGCTGCATCCTGATGCGCGTATGCCATCTCAATACCTGCCCGGTCGGGATCGCGACCCAGGATCCGGTGCTGCGCGAGCGCTTCGCGGGCACGCCCGACAGTGTCGTGCAGTACCTGCTCTGGATCGCGGAAGAGGCCCGCGAATACATGGCGGAGCTCGGCTTCCGCAGTGTCGACGAGATGATCGGCCAGGTCGACGTCCTCGACGTGGCCCGGGCCGAGAACCACTGGAAGCAGCGGGGCCTCGACTTCGACGAGCTCTTCCACAAGCCCGACGTGCCCCATGCCATCTACCAGAAGGAGAGTCAGAGCCTGGCTCAGGAACTCGAGCAGGTGCTCGACCAGAAGCTCCTGCGGCTGGCCGCGCCGGCACTCGAGCGGGGCGAGAACGTCGAGATCGACATGCCGATCCAGAACACGGATCGCACGGTCGGCACGATCCTGGGCTCCGAGGTGTCGCTCAAGTACGGCGAGGAGGGCCTGCCGGAAGACACCATCCGCATGCGCTTCCAGGGCAGTGCCGGACAGAGCCTCGGTGCATTCTGCACGCGTGGGCTCACCTTCGAGATCGAGGGCGACGCCAACGACTACATCGGCAAGGGGCTCTGCGGTGGCAAGATCATCGTTCGCGTGCCCGAGGGGAGCACTTTCGACCCCGCGGAGAACGTGATCGCCGGCAACGTCGTGCTCTACGGCGCGACCAGCGGCGAGGCCTACTTCCAGGGGCTCGCCGGCGAGCGGTTCTGCGTCCGCAACAGCGGCGCCGACGCCGTCGTCGAGGGCGTCGGCGAGCCTGGCTGCGAGTACATGACGGGCGGCAACGTCGTGATCCTCGGAACCACTGGGCGCAACTTCGGCGCGGGCATGAGCGGCGGCATCGCCTACGTGCTCGACGAGGACGGCGATTTTCACACCCGGGTGAACCCGGAGACGATCGACCTCGACCCGTTGGACGACGAGGATCTCGAGAAGGTCCAGCGGATGGTGCGTCGGCACTTCCAGTACACCCACAGCGAGCGTGCCGACGACGTGTTGCGCAAGTGGGACAGCTACGCCGGGAAGTTCGTGAAGGTCTTCCCGAAGGACTACAAGCGGGCGATGACGGATCGCGTCGCGGCGGAGAGCGGCAATGGGTGATGTGAAGGGGTTCTTGAAGCACGGCCGCGAGAGCACGGCGTACCGCGGGGTCGACGAGCGCCTGCAGGACTGGAAGCTGGTGCAGGAGGACTTCCCGCGCGAGCAGTCGAAGACCCAGGCGTCGCGCTGCATGGATTGCGGCATCCCGTTCTGCAACAACGGCTGTCCGCTCGGGAACATCATCCCCGACTTCAACGACCTGGTGTTCCGCGACAAGTGGGAGGACGCGCTCGCGCGGCTCCACTCGACGAACAACTTCCCCGAGTTCACGGGCCTCGTGTGCCCGGCGCCGTGTGAGCAGGCCTGTGTCCTGGGCATCAACCAGGACCCGGTGACGATCAAGCAGATCGAGTGGGAGATCGTGCGGCGTGGCTGGGAGGAGGGCTGGATCCGGCCGAACCGGCCGGAACGGCGCACGGGTCGCTCGGTTGCGGTGATCGGCTCGGGCCCCGCGGGGCTTTCGGCCGCCCAGCAGCTGAACCGGGCCGGGCATACCGTCACTCTGTTCGAGAAGAACGACCGGCTCGGGGGGCTGCTGCGCTACGGGATCCCGGACTTCAAGCTCGAGAAGTGGATCATCGATCGCCGCGTCGAGCAGCTGCGCGAGGAGGGCGTCGCCTTCCAGACCGGTGTGAACGTGGGTGTCGATCTCAGCGTCTCGGATCTGCGCAAGAGCTTCGACGCGGTCGTGCTCTGCATGGGCTCCGAGGCGCCGCGCGACCTCGAGGTTCCTGGGCGGGAGCTCGCCGGCGTGCACTTCGCGATGGACTTCCTGCCCCAGCAGAACCGGCGGGTGGCCGGCGACGAGGTCGCCGAGGCGGGGGCGATCCTCGCGGGCGACCAGGACGTCGTGATCCTCGGGGGAGGCGACACAGGCTCGGACTGCATCGGCACCTCCCACCGGCAGGGCGCGCGCTCGGTCACCTCGATCGAGCTGCTGCCCCGGCCTCCCGAGGGGCGTCACGCCTCGGAGCCGTGGCCGCTCTCGAAGAAGTACTACTTCAACGTATCGAGCTCCCACGCCGAGGGCGGCGATCGCGACTACGCGATGATGACCACGAAGCTGACCGGCGAGAACGGCCGGGTGACCCAGCTCCACGGGGTCCAGGTGGAGTTCGATCGCGATCGTCTGGATCGGCCCCTGATGAACACGATGCAGGAGGTGCCGGGGAGCGAGTTCTCGATCCCCGCCACCCTCGTGCTGCTGGCGATGGGCTTCGTCCACCCGACCCACGACGGGCTGGTCGAGGGGCTGGGCGTCGATCTCGACCCCCGAGGCAACGTTGCCGCCGACACGAAGCGGTTCGAGACCAGCGAGCCGGGCGTCTTCGCCGCCGGGGACTGCCGACGCGGTCAGTCCCTCGTGGTCTGGGCGCAGTGGGAGGGCCGCGAGGCCGCGCGCTGCGTCGACGCGTACCTGCAGGGAAATAGTCGGCTGCAGTCGCGCAACACCTACGTCTAGCGGCGCCCGTCGGCGCGCGATTCTGCAACGCCGTTTTCCGTCGGAAGGCGTATGTCTTCGCGCCGAGTCGCTTGACGCCCGTCAACGAGAGTCGTTACGATTCCTCTCGACGATGGGGGGGGCCGCCATTTCGCACACCGACACCGCGATCGTCCATGGCAATGGCAGCGTTCCGGCCGAATCCCACACTGTGGAGAGTCGCCGGACCGCAAACGAAAACCGTGCTTCTGCATCCCGCGCCAGTGCGTCGGGGGCCAGCGGGCCCTATGACTGGGACCGGCTCGAGCGCGCCGTCACTGCCCTGGTTGCCGAGCAAGGGCGACTCCAGGAGGAGGCGCGTGAGCTGCGCAAGCAGGTCAGCGAGCGCAACGACCGGGTGCGCCAGCTCGAGGCCCAGCTGCTCGAGGCGAACCAGCGACGCCAAGACACGGGGAAGCAGCTCGACGAGTTGATCGCTCAGCTCGATCAGCTCGACGCCCAGCTCGCGAGCGCAGAGGCGACGAAGTGAGCGCGAAGCGCACGGTCGCCGTGCGGATTCGCGGCAAGGATTTCCGGGTCAAGAGCGACGAGCCGGCCGAGCAGCTCGCGCGGATCGCCGAGACGGTCGACGCAACGATGGCGCGCGTGGAGAAGCGCACCGGTACCGTCGATTCCTACGATGTGGCGATGCTGACCGCGCTGAACCTCGCGCGGGAAGTGGTCAGTCTGCAGGAAGACCAGCTGTGCGCCGAAGCCAGCCAGCTCCGCAGCCTCATCGAGCTCGCCGAATCGGCTCTTCCCGCGTCGCGCTAGCGACGCATTGAGCGAGAGTCTCCAGGACGCGAAGCGCGATCTGCGTCGTGAGTTCCGGGCGCGAAGGCGCGCCGTTCCCGACGCGGCCGCGGCAGCGGCGGGATCGGCACTGGCGCGCTTCGCCTGCGCGGATCCCCGGGTAGGCGCCACGTCTCGGGTGGGGTTGTACGCCGATGGCGATGGAGAAGTTCCGACCCAGCCGCTCTTCGCCGCGCTGATCGAGGTGGGCATCGGGTGCCTCTTTCCACGCGTGCAGGGGCACCGGCTCGATTGGGTGCGGGTCGAGCGCTGGGAGGATCTCGGGACGGGGCGCTTCGGGCTGCTCGAGCCCCACGGTGAACCTGCGGCCCCGCCCGGTTCGGGGGAGGGGGTCTTCGTTCCCGGCGTCGCGTTCGGCGACCGCGGCGAGCGCCTGGGTCGGGGCGGCGGCTATTACGATCGCGCGTTTCCCGCCGACGCCGACGGCCCCTGGCTGCTCGGAGTGGGCTATGCCTTCCAGCGCGTCGACGCGGTCCCCGAGGAGGAGGGCGATCGACGAGTCGACGGGATCCTGACCGAGCGAGGACTCGAGTGGTGGACGCGAATTCCCTGACCCCGGCCGAAGCGGCGGAGATCGATCGCCAGCTCGCCGTCATGCGCGACGGCGCAGCCGAGTGGTACGGAGAGGACGAGCTGCGTCCGCGGCTGGCCAAGGCGTTGCGCGAGGGCCGGCCGCTTCGCGTGAAGCTGGGCCTGGATCCCTCGGCCCCCGACATCCATCTCGGACACTCGGTCGTGCTCGGGAAGCTCGCGCGCTTTCAGGAGCTGGGACACACCCCGATCTTCCTGGTGGGGGACTTCACGGCGCGCATCGGGGACCCCACCGGCAAGAAGAAGACCCGGCCTGCGCTGTCCGCAGAGGAGGTCGAGGCCAACGCGAAGACCTATGTCGCGCAGGCGGGCCTCGTGCTGGACGTCGAGCGCGCCGAGGTCCGGTACAACAGCGAGTGGATGGACCGGTTGTCCCCCGCCGACTTCGTGCGGTTGTGCTCGCACTCGACGGTGGCGCGCTTGCTCGAACGCGACGACTTCTCGAAGCGCTACGCGGCGGGCGAGCCGATCGCCGTGCACGAGTTCCTGTATCCCTTCGCCCAGGCCTACGACTCTGTCGCCCTCGAGGCCGACGTCGAGCTCGGTGGAACCGACCAGACCTTCAACCTGCTGATGGCGCGCGAGGTGCAGCGGACCTATGGGCAGGCGCCTCAGGCCGTGATCACCCACCCGCTGCTCGTCGGCACCGACGGTGTGGAGAAGATGTCCAAGAGCCTGGGCAACGCGATCGGGCTCACCGAGCCGCCCGAAGACATGTACGGCATGGTGATGAGTGTCTCCGACGCGCTCATGCTGGACTACTTCGATCATCTCCACGCGGGTCAATGGGAAGACCTTCGACCGGCGCGCGCGTCGCTCGGCGACGGAAGTGGCGATCCGCTCGCGTTCAAGCAGGCCCTCGCGCGACGGCTGGTGACACGGTTCCATGACGCTTCGGCGGCTGACGCCGCAGCGGATCACTTCCGCAAGGTGGTTCAGCGCAAGGAGCTGCCCGACGACATCGCGGAACACGCGTTGGTGACGGACGAGGACGGTCGGCGCGGCCTGCTCGACGTGATCGCGGCTCTCGGCCTCGCGAAGTCGCGGGGGGAGGCCCGGCGACTGGTGGCCCAGGGGGCCGTGCAGCTCGACGGCACCCGGGTCGAGGACGTCGGATTGTTCCTCGCGCCGGGTGCCTATCTCTTACAGGTCGGCAAGCGTCGCTTTGCCCGGCTCGTCCTGGAGTCTGCCCCCGGGTGACCCTCCGCCGGCAGAACCGGCAAGAGGGGCCCGGAAATGGCTGTTTTCTGGGGGGTTGACCGAACCCCTTCGCTCTCGTACATTGCGGAGCCCGGTTTCCAGGGGGGGCAGCGTACGCGCTGCCCCGTCTAGTCTCTGGCCTCGGCAGCCCCCCACAGGCTGATCGTGGCTTTCTGCGGTCTTTGAAAACTGAATAGCGTGCGGCCTGTCGAGTCATGGGATGACTCGATGGGTGGCCTTGTGGGATACGTAATTTCCCATTTTTGGAAATCCGAACAACTCGATGCGAGCGCGTCGAGTGTTCACGCACTTGGTGCGTTCGTAGCGAGTCACAGGTTTAAACTGGAGAGTTTGATCCTGGCTCAGAACGAACGCTGGCGGCGTGCTTAAGACATGCAAGTCGAACGGAAAGGCCCCCTTCGGGGGGTACTCGAGTGGCGCACGGGTGAGTAACGCGTGGGTAATCTGCCTTCGGGTCTGGGACAACCTCGGGAAACTGGGGCTAATACCGGATAAGACTACGAGCTCTCCGGAGCTTGCAGAAAAAGATGGCCTCTCCTTGGAAGCTATCGCCCGTAGATGAGCCCGCGTCTGATTAGCTTGTTGGTGAGGTAACGGCTCACCAAGGCTCCGATCAGTAGCTGGTCTGAGAGGATGATCAGCCACACTGGAACTGAGACACGGTCCAGACTCCTACGGGAGGCAGCAGTCGGGAATTTTGGGCAATGGGCGAAAGCCTGACCCAGCAACGCCGCGTGAGGGATGAAGGCCCTCGGGTCGTAAACCTCTGTCGGGAGGGAAGAACGGTGACGTTTCAAATAGGCTCGTCACCTGACGGTACCTCCAAAGGAAGCACCGGCTAACTCCGTGCCAGCAGCCGCGGTAATACGGAGGGTGCAAGCGTTGTTCGGAATCATTGGGCGTAAAGCGCGTGTAGGCGGCTTGGCAAGTCGGTTGTGAAAGCCCGGGGCCCAACCCCGGAATTGCAGCCGAAACTGCCTCGCTAGAGTCCCGGAGAGGAAGGCAGAATTCCCGGTGTAGGGGTGAAATCCGTAGATATCGGGAGGAATACCAGTGGCGAAGGCGGCCTTCTGGACGGTGACTGACGCTGAGACGCGAAAGCGTGGGGAGCAAACAGGATTAGATACCCTGGTAGTCCACGCCGTAAACGTTGAGTGCTAGGTGTCGCGGGTATTGACCCCTGCGGTGCCGTCGTTAACGCATTTAGCACTCCGCCTGGGGAGTACGGTCGCAAGGCTAAAACTCCAAGGAATTGACGGGGGCCCGCACAAGCGGTGGAGCATGTGGTTTAATTCGAAGCAACGCGCAGAACCTTACCTGGATTTGACATCCTCGGAACTTCTCTGAAAAGAGAAGGTGCCTTCGGGAGCCGAGTGACAGGTGCTGCATGGCTGTCGTCAGCTCGTGTCGTGAGGTGTTGGGTTAAGTCCCGCAACGAGCGCAACCCCTATCGTTAGTTGCTAGCAGTTCGGCTGAGCACTCTAG